>CAYRWC010000023.1:0-16797 GCA_964427795.1 uncultured Oscillospiraceae bacterium
TGGGTCATGTCGGAAGAAGCGCACAGCGTGGTTAGCTGCGCCGCATTCCCGGAACGCGCCGCTAAACGGACGATTGATATCCTCTCGTTTAACGGGGAACAAAACCGTGTTGCCGCCAAAATGACGGTGCAGTATGAAAACCGTTCTTATGACTGGGTGCGCACTCTGGAACTATCGTCTTCCGGGCTGGAGATTACCGACCGGGTCACGGCTTCCGAAGCGATGGAATTCAGTGGACGGTGGTATCTGGGGGGACGTCCGACTATTTTGGACGGCTCGTATACCGCCCGACAGCTTTTGCAGACCGGCGTCCTTGAGCTGCGCTCCGATTTTCCGCTGCGGCTGGACCGCACGCCGACGATGAACGACCTCAATCAGCCCGCCTGGCTGGAACGTCTGACCTGGACGCATACGGGCAAGGATTTTTGCATCCATACGGTCGTCACGGTGTAACAGCCGGTCCGGTCTGACTGTGATACAAATCGCACTCCGACTTCGGTGCTTATTTTAAATAGGATACTTCTCGATTCATTTTCTCTATGATATACTCCGCGACCATCTTCACCATCGGCCCGGCATCTCCGTCCCGAAAATAGCTGTCAAAACATTCATAGTACCGTTTCCGATCCGTAAACTTTACATTGATCGGCGGATACCCTCTTTGCATCAGCATAAAATTCAAGATCAGCCGTCCTGTGCGTCCGTTGCCGTCGATAAACGGGTGGATTCCCTCAAATTTTAAATGAAACAATGCCGTACTTTCAATGGGATGTAGTTTTATCACAGTAAATTCAGCGATAAACTGTTCCATTTGTATCGCAACAAGATAGGGCTGCGGCGGCTCATGATAGGCGCCCACGACGCGCACGGGGATGCGGCGGTAAACGCCCTTATCCTCCGGCCTGTCCATCAAGACAAGCGAATGGATTTCTTTGATGATTCTTTCAGAAAACGGTGTTTTGTCATGAATCAATTGCTCGATATATAGGAAAGCGTCCCGATGACCAACCGCTTCTAAATGATCTTTCAACGGTTTCCGGTCAATCGTGATACCTTCCAAAACCATCGCTGTTTCTTTAAGGGTCAGCGTATTCCCTTCGATGGCAATGGAATTGTAAGTATAGTCCACAAGAAATTCGTCGCGCAGACGCATAAGCTCGCCCTGCGTTAACGGGCGTCGTTTCTCAAGTTCCGCTTTCATGGCATCGATACACGAAAACAGCGGAACATATTCGGGAGCAATATCTATTCCGCGCAGTGTTCTTGCATCTACAGGCTTTACCGCATCAGACGGAATGCGAAAAGAGCGTCCCTGCCGGATCACACCGTCTATCCTGCCCTGCTCACATAATATGCGGACACGCCGATCGGAAATACCCCATTGTTCCGCAATCTCTTTGACCCCTAAATACGTCAAGCGCTTTATTACCTCGACTTTTTTATTTCACAATAACATTTTATCGGAACAATATCAATGCGTTATTTCATTTTCTGGCGCCAAATGTTCCGAATCCGAATAAACCGTCCGGATCGCGCAGCAGCGCCTCCCGGTACAGCCCGACAACGTCGCTGACCTTAAAAAACAGGCATCGCGATTTCCCGATCATCCGTTCTCGGATCATATTTTTCCGGATAGCTTCGGCCTGAATTTTATTCCACCCCGGCGCCGTATCCTGATTGCCGGTCTCGACATACCAGCGGTCGGGCGGGTATTTTTCGATGATATCGGCCGGCAGCTGAAATCGCTCCCAAAAGGAGGCGGGCGCATAATGCTCCACGCTATGCATGCTTGATAGCCGGTTTATGTCAACGCCCAGCAATAAGCCATAACCTTGGACAGCCAGCAGATGCTCATACCCCTGCTCTGCATAAACCTGAGCGTCTTTGCCCCAGGCGGCAACCCGATGAATGCCCCGGCCGACGACAACATCCGGCCGCTGCCTGAAGGTATCGGCAATAACACCCATGCCGCTTGCCATGTTAGCATGTTCCGGGAAAATGCTTACTTTGCAGGTCAGGCCGTTGGCTTTATCCTCCGCTGTCAGCGGAAGAACTTTCGATACCGGATAGGCGGACATGACGATCGCTCCCGACTGCCCGGCAACCGTCATCAGCGCCGCGATAACCGTTTCGGCCCCGCCGGCGACACGGCCGAAGCTACCGAGCGAGCTGTGAACTTCAATCGGCAGACCTTCGTGCAAGCCCAATTCCCGGAAGGCCGTTACTAAATCATGCTGTGTGAGATCGTTTTCTTGTTCCATATGCCCCCGCCTCTGGATTCATGACCGTTTCTTGATTCATCATGACTCAATCACACCGAAAAGAAAAGGGGCGCGGCTTATTTACCGTCGCATTTACAGGTAATGAATCGCATACAGGGCAAAAGTATCCAGCCTGTCAACCATAAAGACTGCCCGGCCGTCCTTGATCTCGCAAGGCCGGTTGGTTTCATCCGGCAGACTGGTCAGCGATTTCACGGTTCTGCCATTTAAGAAAATGCTGAGCTCCGTTTTATAGACCGGTATGTTCGGCAGCTCCTTTTGAAAATTCAAAAGACAAACCAGAAGACGCTTAGCCGACGGATCATCATATAGCGTGATTTCCACCGGCCGCGGCGCGTCGGTTTCGATCAAAGCCGGCTGGGCTAAGAGATCTCGCATTAACGTGCTGAAAACATGGCCGTGCGCGTCGTGCGGCATCGATTCAAAACAACCGGCCGAGTAAAGCGACAGACCGCGCCCATAAGCATGACGGACTAAAGCCGGCCAATCTGTCGGTATGCCGGGCGGATTGCTGATAGCCGACGCATAGTCATAAGCATCATTCGGCGGTGTATAAGGCAAGGTAACGGTCGCCAAAATTTTGACGCCGGCCGGATCATCAGGCGCAACCTGGGTCATGGCGTCGTTTACATTCATCGGCGCCTGGACGGAAAACGGCTGTAGGCCGTCATAACCGTCCGCCGGACTCAGGTAAGTCTCCTGTTCGGTCGTCTCTCCGATGCGCGATACGCCAAAAACATCCCGCAGCAGGAAATTATCGCCGCCCTGGATCAGCGATGTGTCCCGGCTGGCATAAATCCGGCCGCCGCCGGCCACATAATCGCGAATGGCTTTAGCTTCCGCGGCATCCAGCATAAAGGCATTCGGCAGGATCACAACCTGATAACGGTCCAGCCGGTCCAGGTCTTTTCTGGTCGCTACATCATAAGCCAGATTATGTTGAATCAGAATCTGCGCCAGCCGGAATAAACTGCGGATCTGAATATTTGCGGTTGAGTTTTCACTCAGGGGTTTGCCGTTGTCCTTCATTGAAGCCAGAGAATAAATATCGACATAAATGGCAAAATCGGCCTGCCGCTGCAGCTGAGGCCCCAGATATTTTTCGTATCGGGACGTCTCGGCCAGAATTTTTCCCATCACCGGATAAGGTGCCGGGTTGACCGTTCCGTCCGGATTGATCGCATCGATGAAAACAAAGCCGGCATTATTGGCGATGGAAGCATAAGCCTGGGCTTCCAGCAATTCTTTCTGCTTCATGACCGTATGTTCCAAAAGAGTCGGGCAGCGAGACGTCATGAATTCGATCGGTTTGTTTTCCGTCAGGCTGTCCAAATACTTGCAGACAAAAGATTGTTCCACCGGATCGCCGTAAAAATCGCCGGCCAGATAATCGGATTGCCGGTATAGATTTTCGGACAAGGCGATATTCCAGCCTAAAGCCCAGGATGCCGATTGAAAAACAACTGAACAATCCGGTTTATAGGTCTTGATCGTTTCCCTGATCTTCGCGGCGAATTCCGCATACCAGGCCTCGCGGTGTTTTTGAAACTCGCGCCATTCCGGATCGCACCAGTCGATCCGCCGCGGAAATTCCCTGCCGGTTTCTCTTCTGTAACGTTCGCGGCAAGAATCGCAGAAGCAGATGCCGCCGAACCAGCCGATCATGTCGACCCAGAAGCCGTCCATGTCATAATGTTCACCCAGATCGGCCACCTGTTTCATTACATAATCAAAATACGGCGTGTTGCTGCAGCACAGGCCATACCGCTGCCCGCTGTTTTCGACAAACATGCCCTTGCCGGCGCTGTCACGGTAACGCCATTCAGGATGGGTGTCATAAGCCCAGCGCGACCAGATATTGAAATAAACATTGACATGAAGGCCGCGGCGGCGGCATTCGGCGATCACCTCGCGCAGAATGTCGCGGCCTTTGAGACCGCTGTGCATATGGCCGGCGCGGGTTGGCCAATAGCAGATCCCCAGGCAGGACCCGGCGTACAGGATCGCCGTATCGACACCGGCCGCAACCAGGTTGTCGACGTAGCGGACGGGATCGTACCGGCTCATATAAACAGGATCGGTATCGTTGATGTGCATATCGACCAGATTGCGTCGATAACTGTGTTCATACCATTTCTCAGCCATAATGATCAATCCTCCCCGGAATCGGGCTTTGTTTGTCCGATAGCCAATCGATGCGCTACATTCAGTACGAATACCCCGGAACGCTGTAATAGGCCATATTGGGCTGCCGGACATCCAGCCGGCCAAACACGGCCGCCACCGGCACCGTACTGTGCACGACCAGTGAATACTGGCCGAAAGGTATTTTATACTGCTGATCGCCCAGCGGCCGGTCCAGTCGGAAACAACGCACGCGCTCCGCCCCGACCGCCGCCGTAATGCCCTTCATCGGCGCCTGATCCTCAAAATAAAGATCGAACGTCAGCAGTGCCTGCTCACCGTTTAAATTGGTGATCATTAAAGCTTCGTGTCCCAAAGGTTCTTGATTACCCGCCGGCGGCAAATCTCCGTCGCAAAAAATCCAATTCATCTTTCCGCATGTTTCCGACATAGCATTCATCCTCACTCTTTCTTCTATATAAATATTACAGATTCAGCAGAACCTGTTCCATGGCCGGACTGAAAGGCCTGAAGCCGGTTTCGGTAATTTCATAACCGGTTTCTATCCGAACGCCGTTCAGCTGCGGATGACCGAAAAAGCTGACGTCAACACAAACGGTCATACCCGGTTTGAGAACATCCAGGCTGTTGGGGCCAAAGAACGGCGCTTCAGCTTCCATGATGCCGATCGTATGCGCAAAAGGGCATACCAGATATTTCATCAGCTGATGTTTTTGAAAATAAGCGCGTCCCGGAGCGTCGATCTCTTTACCTGCGGCGCCGGGCTTCAGGGCGTCACGAGTCATCATGAGCACTTCCTTAACATGGTTGAGATATTCTTTCTGAAGCGGTGTATAAGTGCCGTTTACCGGTAAGGTATGGCCAAAACAGCCGCTGTAGCCTTTGCAGCGCGGCGCTATGCCCAGCATCACCAGCTCACCGTCCTGCATGATCTTGTCCATAGCCGTCGGAACAACGGCATTCGAACGCAATCCGCTGCCGACGATGGTCTTGAACGCAAAACTCGACGCTCCCGCCTGCCTGGCAACGGCTTCGCCGGCGGCAGCCACCTGGTATTCGGGAACACCCGGAGCCACGCAAGCCGACATTTTTTGATAAGCCTGCCAGGCCATATCGAAGCCGGCTTGCATCTGCTGCCGCTCCCAGGCGGATTTTACATATCGCAGCCGGAGAAAATCTTCGGTTATGTCGACCAGCTCGACATTCTGAAAATTCTCGGCGATCTGCCGATAAACGGATACCGGCATTTGTCCCAAGCCGACCATACCGACCCGTCGGATCGCCTTACGGACGCTGATCTCCTGAAAAAGACGCGTAAAATCGATAATGTCGGCATTGGGATATTCTTCGTCGGGAACCATGAAGACCGGCAGATTACGGGTCTCTTTGACGGCGCTGTCCTGCTTGGCAAACGGCTCGCTCTCCGGACCGCCCAGAATCATCGGTTTTCCGTCTCGCGGAACCAGGACCGCGCCACTTTCGAACTGCGGGCACCAACCTGTTAAGTACCAGCCGTTGCCGACATTGAATTCATCATAATAGACGAACGCAAAATCCAGATCCTTTTCCTGCAGAATCCGTCTGACCTGCTCGATTCTCGCGCCATGTTCCTTCTCATCATAGTAAGCCATAAATGTGAACCTCCTGCTATTTATAAAATCTCATTTGTTTTCTTATTCATTTTTTACTTGAATTTGCAGCAATTTTTCATTGTTTTTTATTAATATCAATCGTCAAAACTAATTTGCAGAGATAAACAACAAGAACAATTCGATTTTAATGCCGCCTATTGTCATTGTCAATGGAAGTATTGACCGTTTATTTGCAATTTTTCATGAAAACATAACCGCTTCGTTTTCATATTTGCATGAAATGTGGCTTTTATTTTTGCAGCGATGAGTCATTACCTCTCAATACAAGGAATATTTTTCAGCCTATAAATTTTAATCCGTGGCTCTTACCGGACCACGGATTCGTCGGCAGGTTTGATAAATCGGTTTTGGAATGTCTAATTTACAGCCCGAACGGCGGTTATCGGATTGATCTTTACAACGGCTGGAAAATGAACGAAAATGAAGATGCATCCTGATTTTGAAAATAATCGATGATTGTTGTAGGCGCCGTCGCCATTTTGCCGATCCGTGTTAAGCATCGTGCAGCCGGCAGACTTTTTTGCCGGCCGATACTTGAAAAGAGGTTTTCTTTATGTCTCTGCAGACAGAAAAAGCCCGGTTTGAAGCCGGGAAGAAAATCTATGACCAAGCTGTTCTGACTTTCCATGGCGTGCCGGGTTTCGATGTTTACAATCCGTCTATTCCCTTCATTTGGACCGGCGGAACCTATATATACGCCAGAGTCGAACGGCGCTCCGAATGGGCCCGATCCTGGGTTCGTCTTTTTCGACAGACCGGTCAGGACGACTGGACCCTGGTGCCTGATTCCATGATTTATCAGCTTGAAGACCCGTATATCAGCAAAATCGACGACCAACTGGTGATGGGCGGCACCCATGTCCGATACAGCCGGGGCAAGATTGACACCTATTACGGTTATTTTTACCGCGGTGAAAAACTGGATGATATGACTTATTTTACAACCGGCCCCGATCATATGAAAGACATTCGCCTGGTCGAAATGGCTAACAGACATATCGGCGTTTTTTCACGGCCGCGGTATGAGTCGTCCGGACCGGCCGCCAAAGCTGCCGATATCGGTTTCACCGTCATTGGAGATCTGGATCAATTAGATGCCCACATTATTGATAAAGCCAAACCGATCGACGGTCTTCTTCAGCCGGAAGAATGGGGCGGCTGCAACCAGTGCTATCTGCTTGACAGCCATCTGATCGGCGTCGCCGGTCATAAAGCCTGTCGGATTATTGACGAACATACCGGCAAAGCAAGCATGCTTTATACCAATATCGCTTTCATTTTCGATCCCGAACATCATCAGCTGGAAACGGTTAAATTGATCGGTACACGCTCCTGTTATCCGGCAGGTCCGGCAAAAATGCCGGAACTCACCGACTGCGCTTTCACAGCCGGACTGGTACCGCGCACCGATGGTCACATGGATCTGTACAGCGGCATCGGCGATACGCAGGTCGGTCGGATCACCATTGACAATCCTTTTGACGGTTACGGCCGGATCATCACGCCTTTTTAGGCGGCCGACAGGCGCAGCGGCAAACGCCGGATCCTCTCGCATCCGCGCCGCGCGGTCAAACCGGACGAATTTATTCCAGATCGGCTAACAGGCGGGCCAGGGTCTGTTTTGCGTCACCCAAAAGCAGCGTGACGTTTTTCCCTTTGCTATAGAGCGGATTATCTACTCCGGCATAACCGGGTTTCAGGTCATAGTTGCAGATGATGACATGGCGCGCTTTTTCAACCGCCAAAACGGGCATGCCGTAAATCGGCGTCCCCGTCGCCGTGTTTGCGGCCGGATTGATAACATCGTTCGCTCCGATAACAACCGCCACATCGCAATCGGGAAACTGCGGATTGATTTCTTCCATTTCATGCAGGCTTTCATAAGGCACATCCACTTCGCAAAGCAAGACATTCATATGGCCCGGCATACGGCCCGCGACAGGATGAATTGCGAATTGCACCACGACGCCCAGCTGTTCCAGCTTGTCGGCCAGCCGTTTAACCAGTTCCTGTGCCTGAGCCAGCGCCATGCCGTATCCCGGCACGATGATGACGCGTTTTGCCCGGCGTAAAAGCCCGGCCGGATCAGGCGGATCGCCGGAAACAACCGTCTCTGCCTCAGCCGGAGATTCTGCCGCGGCAGACGCGTCGGAAGCGGCCGGGTAATTATCGGCGGTTTTTCCCCGGGCCGGGCCTCCGGCGGTTTTTCCCAAAATAATGTCCATCAGAGAGCGGTTCATCGCCCGGCACATGATCTGCGTCAGAAGCAGGCCGGATGCGCCGACAATACCGCCGACAGCCACCAGCAGGGGGTCCCCGATGGCCATGCCGGCAATTGAACCGGCCACGCCGGACAACGAATTAAGCAGAGAGATGGTGATCGGCATATCGGCGCCGCCGACGCGGATCGCAAAGGCGATGCCAAAAAATGCCGACGCGGCAGCCATGACGGCAATCATGCCCGCCGCCGGCAGCCAGCCGGCTGCCAGCGCAAGTAAAGCCAGCAAGGAAACGGCCAATGAACCGGATGTGATGACCGAATGATAAGGCCAGACTGCCGGCTTCTGCGTCAGCAATTTATGCAGTTTCCCAGCCGCAATCAAACTGCCGGTCAAGGTAATCATTCCGATAATCAAAGCTAAAGCCGCCGTAATCAATGAGAAAATATCCGGCTGAGCGCCGTCGGCCAGAGCAATCGCCGCAACCAGCGCGGAAGCCGCTCCGCCCAAGCCGTTCAGCAGAGCTACCATCTGGGGCATCTCGATCATTTTTACCCGCAGCGTCACCACAAGACCGATGCCTAAACCGGCCGCCAGGCAAAGCCAAAGCGCCAGATCGGACAGCAGGCCGTTCCGATATAGCGTAACCAAAATTGCCAGAGCCGTGCAGGCCGCGCTGATCCGATTGCCGGGAACCGCCGTGCGGACCCGGCTCATCAACGCTATGCCGGCCAGTACGCCAATCGTCAGCGCACCGCATATCAGATAATAAACCAGATCATTCATGGCTGTCCCCTTTTTGTTCTTCCGGCGATTTGTTCTTCGGTTTAAAGAAGCGAAGCATCCGCTCGGTAACGCCAAATCCGCCGGCTACATTGACCATAGCCATGATAATTGCGATATAGCCCAATAAGCGGTTCCCGGTATGAACAGCCGCGCCCGCCGCAGTCAAAGCCCCGAGAACTGTGATGCCGGACAGAGCGTTCATTCCGGACATCAGAGGGGTATGCAAAAGGCTGGGCACCTGGCTGATCAGCTTATAGCCGATCAGGGTCGCCGCGAGAAAGATCAGAATCAGAATAAATGGATGCATCGTCGTCACCCCGTCAGGCGTTCATGGCCTCGAGAGCGGCCGCATGAACGATCTTTCCGTCGATGGTCGTCAGAATCGACGCTACGATCTCATCCTGCCGGTCGAGAACCAGATTACCGCCGCGGGTCAGATATTGGACCAGATTATAAAGATTATTGGCAAACATCCAGGTTGAGCTGACCGGCAGCATACCTGGAATGTTTTTGATGCCGTTGATGGTGACGCCATGCTTGACCGATGTTTCACCCGGATCGGTAATCGCGCAGTTGCCGCCCTGATCGATAGAGATATCGACAATAACCGAACCGGGCGCCATGGCCGCGACCATGTCGTCCGTCAGGATGACCGGCGCCAGACGGCTGGGCACCAGTGCCGAGCAGAAGATGATGTCCATTTTGGCAACCGTCTCCCGCAAAGCCTGCCGTTCCCGAACCAGCCATTCTTCCGGCAGGCTCATGGCATAACCGCCTTTGCCGACCGCGATGTCGGCAGGAACACCGGTTTCAATCAGTTTGGCGCCGAGGCTTTTCGCCTGTTCGGCGGCATCCGGCCGGATGTCGGCGGCATATACGACCGCGCCCAGGCGTTTGGCGGTGGCGATCGCCTGCAGGCCGGCGACGCCGGTGCCGATGACCAGAACGCTCGTCGGACGGATCATGCCGACGGCGCAAAAAATCTGCGGCATGAACTTCGCCAGCTGCGAAGCGGCGATCAACATGCCTTTATAACCGGCGCAGGTACTCATCGAAGTCAAAGCATCCATGTTCTGTGCCCGCGAGATGCGAGGCACGCCATCCAGCGTCAGCCCGATGACGCCTTTCGCCGCCATTTCTCTGACCATGGCATGATTAACCGGCGAAGCCGGATGAATAAACGTGATCAAGTATTGTCCGGCATGCATCAAATCGATTTCCGAACACTTCAGCGCCTCATTATATAAGGGTTCTTTGACTTTCAGAATCAAATCCGCCTGCCGATAAAGCGCCGCCACATCGTTCACGATCTGCGCTCCGGCCTCCGCATACTGCCGGTCATGATAAAAAGCGCCTTCTCCGGCATTTTTTTCCACCAAAACCCGATGGCCGTCCTGCACCATTTTAGCCACAGTTTCCGGGATGGCAGCCACACGCTGTTCCCCGTGCATAATCTCTTTGGGAATGCCAATCAACATCTTGCGTCACCTGTCCTGTTGTTTATTTTATTTCATCCGGTAAAACGGATACATCACGCTTCAGCGTTGATAAAATCACCAGGGTTTTCGTCTGCGAAACGCCCTTGATGCTTTTGATCAGATTTAAAATGCCCTCCAGCGACTGGGTCGAATCGGTAATGACTTTTAAAATGAAATCAGAATCGCCGGTTATGTAATGGCATTCGGTTATCTGGCTGCTGTTTTTCACGCTCTCGATAAAACCGGCATTGTATTTCGGGTGTTCCAGGCTAACTGAGATAAAAGCGGCAATATCCTTGCCGATCAGCTTGGAATCCAGGACAACGGTATATTGTTTAATAATTCCTTGGTTTTCCAGTTTCTTGATCCGTTCGATAACCGCGGAAACCGATAAATTTACATGCTCGCCTATAACCGATGCAGACATCCGGGCATTCGCCCGCAAATAATCGAGGATTTTGATATCAACCTGATCCATAGATCCTCCGGCGATTTATTCAAATTTGAGCCTGTTCTGAGATTATCTTAGCACGGCGCCGGAAATAGTAAAGATAATGAGCATAAGATTGCTAATATTTACGGTTTATCACCATTTCTCATGTAATTATTTCTGTTTGTTTTCTTGTTCAATCCGTCATACCGAAATAAATCCGGCGGCGATTTTTGTCTTATCGGCTGGGCTGTAAAAATTAAAAAAGATACGGCCCAACCTTTTCGGGTTGCGCCGCACCTAACGTTAATTGTTCTTGCGAAGTTGTCTCAAAAGCAGAACGCTGCCTTGGGACAGCCTCGGATCATCTTGACTTGAAAACCGACTTAATTGCTTGCGTTGGACGGATCATAAGTGATCGCGCCGGTGCCGTCGCTGTTGTGCAAGATCAGCACTGTACAGCCTTCTTCATTGGCGCCGCTGAAAGTATAGCCGCCTTCCTCGGTCTCCCCCTCCAGGTCCGAACTGTAGCCAAGCTCGACCAATTTTGCTCCGAAAGCTTTAGCGTCTTCGGTTTTTCCTGCCTTGTAGCTGATAACAACAGCTTTGGTTTTCGTATTATAGGCGGTCATTATGACATTGGCTTTAAATTCCGGTAAATTGGCCATTTTGTCTGCCGGCCAGCTCAGGTTTTCACCGGTCTCGTACTCGACATCGTCCATCTTGTATTTCGCATGTTCTACAGTTTCTTCGGGCTCGTCATTATTACCGGGATCTTCATTGTTCTCGGTTTCGTTATTATCTTCCGTTATGCCACCTTGATTATCATCGGTTTCTTTCTGGTCGTCATCAGTCGCGTTGCTGACCTGCTTACCCACTTCGTCGCTGATTTTTGCGCCGATTTGTTCGCCGATTTTTTTCGACAGCATCGAACAGCCGGTGATCGACAGCAGCATAGCGCCCGCCAGGATAAACGTCAGCATAAAAATCCACTTGTTTTTCTTCATGATCATGTTTCCTCCGTCATTACTCGGTTTTGCAGCCGTAAAAGCTGCTTGTTTAATAAACATACATAAATCAGGGAAATGTTCCGGTCATTCCGATGAATGATTTAATTCACGGTAATGGATAATCAGTTCTGCCCGGCTGTTAACGCCCAGTTTCCGGTATAGCTCCGTCATATGGGTATTGGCGGTCGAATATTTGACGCCCATCTGCTGTGCCGCCTCTTTCAAGGTGTATCCTTCCAGCAGTAAGGCAAAGGTTTCTTGCTCGCGCTGTGTCAAGGACCTTACACGACTGTTTTTATCTGCCAGATCCTTCTTTTGCTTACCGGTCTTGATTGCCTGGGCGGGTTCCTGCGTCGGCAAACCGGACAGGCCGGCGTCGGCAGCGTCTGCCGGTGCGGTTTCTGCCGGTCTGACGGGTGAGATTGCCCGTTTCAATTGCTTTATTAACCCCATCTTCTGTTCCATCCCTCCTTTCAGACTGTTTCTTGCCAAACAAAAACTGATCGTCAGTTACGATTTCCATCATAAACGGATGATTCCATTTTCGGCATTCATTAGTTCACATGAGAGAGTCGGATAAAGCCGGTTGCCCGTTTAAAACATCATTAGTTCTAATGAGATTGTTCCTCATCACCTGGACCGGACCATTGACCGGACACCGATTTCTTGCGCCCGGGCATGGACGGCGCGGCGGCATAACGTTCCCGACGGATCAGATCCGGCGCCGCGCCGTTCCGGACGGAAGCGCCGTAATAGACGAATAATTCGGTTCGGCTGTTTATCGCCAGTTTGCGGTAAAGGCTGGTGCAATAGGTATTGACGGTGGAATAGCTGATTTTGAGCGTACCGGATATCTGACGCAAGGTACATCCCTCTAAAAGCAAAGCGCAGACATCTTTTTCCCGGGGCGTCAGGCCCAGTCCGTCAAGAGACTGTTTCCGTTCCGTTTCTTTTGCCGGATCGCAGTCATCCAGCCATTCGCTGCGAAGAATATAGCGGTATAGCGCCGGACTGTATAAGGTGAAAAGCAAAAGCGACAATACCGACAAAGTCAGAGTCACCAGGGGCATGACTTGCGGATGATATCGGGCAAGCAGGCTGGATGCCAGACTCGGCAGCAAGGAAATAATCACAGCGGCAAATAATGCCTTTTTAAAGAAGGAAAAGCTGCCGCTTCTTTGAATCATACCACCGGCCAGGTAGAAGACCACAATATAGCCGACGCCGACAGCGATACCGAAAATAAAAGTGCCGGCGGCGAAAACCGCTTCGGATTTACTCAGAGCCATGAAAAGAATGCCCGTTACAGAGCAAACTTGAAATATATTCCAGAGGTTCCAGACATTTCGCTTCATGACAATTTGCAGAACAATCGCCAGAACGATGGCCGGATATACGCCGGCGGCATAGAGCAGCCGGTTGTAATGACCCAGACGCAGCATCGTTTCGCCAAAAAAGCTGATGGTGAAAAAAGCGACGACACAAAACAAAATCGCAAACGAGCTCTTGGAAACCGGGCGCACGGCAGCCGGAACGAGCTGCATATCTTCCTTCCGGAACCGGAAAACGCAGAAAGCCAAAGCCAGGATCAAGACCAGGGAAAGAGGCTGCCCCAGCCAGCGCAGCGTTATTTTCCATTCATAGAGCAAAAGAAGCAGCGATGAATTGGCGATGATCAATAAAATCGTCATCAGCCGCTCGGCGTTAACCAGCACGAACGCATAAGCGTAAACGGCGCCGGCCGCGCAACCGCCCAAACCGGCCCAGCAAATCATGAGGGAAATCAGTTTCAGCTGCGCTGTGGGCATCACCAGCCAGCTAAAATAACCCGCCAAGGCCATAACGGCGCTGATCCTGCTATAGCGCCGGATGTCCTTAAGACGCAGGAACAGAATAACGCCGGCTGCCAGGCTGTAACTTAAATTCATTAAAGAAGCGGAATCCAGCGTTCCCAAACGCTGCTCGCTCAAGAAAAAGCTCAGCTGCATATCGGCAAGCACCAGCGCCAAAATCAAAGCCAGAAAATAAACGGCGTGCTGCTTTTGCACGCGGCGCAAACCCGAATCCTTTTGCGGCTGCCAAAGGCGCAATATACAAAGAGGTATATAATTCCGGCGCTTAGGGCATTGATCTGGATTTCCGTATTGATTCGGCATCTTTTCATCCTAACCGAGGGCTTTGCTTATACTTGATCCGCCAGGAATCCGTGCCGGCACGCCGGTCTTGCTGTCGATCCTTGCAGTTCGATCCCTTCAAGTCCATCTTAATGTATTTTTTCGCAACATCATAGACGCCGGTTATATATTTTATTGCCATATCTCCACAATATTGCGCCTGCCCCTAAAAAAAGCGGCGCACCGACACCGTACGCCGCTTAGACATAAATAAACAATTTGATTATAGTAAGCGCAGATAACGGATGCTCATCTCCGCGGCTTCAAGCGGCGTACGTCCTATCGACTGGTCCTGCTCAACAATAATCCAGGAGGCACCGCTCGCAACCGTGGCCTTCAGTAAAGCGGGAACATCCTGCAAGCCGTGGCCTACCGGACGGAATTCAAAATCCTGCCCGCGGTCGGCCTTTTTCGCCTGGCCGATCAATTCGTATAACTGGCCGCCGCTTTTCTTGCTTGTCCGGTAGAAATCTTTAAAATGAACCAACGGACAGCGGCCGGCATATTTTTCGATATAGGCGGTCGGCGATTCACCGGCGACATTGATCCAGCACGTGTCCAATTCCGTTTGAAGCAGATCGGCCGGAATAGCCTGATATAAGTAGTCCAGGCCGTATGAGCCGTCCGGCATGCGGATGAATTCAAAATCATGATTGTGATATAAAAGGCCGATGCCGTGCTTCGCGCATTGATGGCCAATCAGACGGATCCGTTCGATGACTTGACCAAAATCCGGCGTGCCGGGACGCATATTGTCGTCAAGATAAGGTATAGCAATATACTTGCAGCCGATGGTCACATATTGGGCAATCGTGCCCTCCGGATCGGCAATCAATTCGGTGATCGGCACGTGCGCCGATATCGCGGCCAGTCCGACAATATCCAGAATCCGGTGAATTTCCTCGGCCGGCAATCCGTATAGCCCGGCTAATTCAACACCTTGATAACCCATATCTTTAATTTTTTGCATCGTGCCCTGGAAATCATTCATTGCGGCGTCCCGGACAGAATAAACTTGCAAAGCAACCGGTAATGACAGCATAATCGATCCACTCCTTTGTTCAATGCGCGGCCGGTCCGCTATCCCGGATCGGCTTCTGACTTATTATAACATCGTCTGCAACGCAAATCAGAATTTTTCGTTTTGTGTCCGCCGCCGAATTGCGCCGCGCTGCGCCGTGGCGCCTTGACAGAGGGCGATCGTTTTTTTATAATAACATTAACGATAATGATATCGTTAATATTGTGCTTTTTCGAGGTATAAACCGATGGATGCAAGGATTCAAGGTCTTCTGGCTGATCTACGTGCTAAAAAACATCATGCGTACCGCCGCACGGTTGATTTTGAACCGGCGGAACAAATGGCCGCTTCCGCTCTTTCGGCAACATGCCGGACAGCCCGCCGGCTGACTGAATTTTTGGCGGCCGAATCACCGGTTATCCGGCCGGCGGAGCAGATCGTCTTTCTAAGGACTGTCAGCCGGGCTGCGCCGCTGTTTACCGAAACGGAATGGCAAACGATAAAAAGCAATCATTATATCCATGAAGCCGGCCGGGTTTTCAACATTTGTCCCGATTACGCGTCGGCCATCGGTTCCGGCTTGCTGGCGATACTGGAAGGCTGCAGGACGCGAGAGGCTGCGCCGGCAGCGACGCCGGAGCAGATCGAATTCTATCGGGCCGCCGGTCAATCTATCGCCGCCGTTCTCGATCTGACCGGCCGGTACGAGGCGGAAGCCCTGCGGCAAGGCCGGCCGGAAATCGCGGCCGTTCTGGCGCGCGTGCCGGCGTACGGCGCGCGTACCTTTCATGAAGCGCTGCAAGCCTTGCGCATTTTGCATTTTACCCTATGGTGCGAAGGCGAATACCATAATACGCTGGGACGTTTTGACCAGTATCTATATCCCTATTATTTAGCCGACCGGCAAGCGGGACGCCTTGATGAAGCAGGCGCTCTGGCTTTGATCGAAGACTTTTTCATTGCCTTGAATCTGGACAGCGACCTGTATCCCGGCATGCAGCAGGGCGACAACGGCCAGAGCCTGATGCTGGGCGGCGTAGATCAGGATGGCCGGGACGCATACAACGACCTGTCCCGCCTGTGTCTACAGGCTTCCTGTGAACTGAAACTGATCGATCCGAAAATCAATCTGCGGGTTAACAGCCGGACGCCTCCGGAGGTCTTTGAAGCTGGAACCCGTTTAACGCGGGAGGGTTTGGGATTTCCGCAATATTCGAATGACGATGTCGTCATACCCGGACTGGTGTCCAAAGGTTATGCTTTGGCGGATGCCCGCAACTATACCGTGGCGGCTTGTTGGGAATTCATCATCCCGAAATACGGCATGGACATTCCAAATATCGGCGCTATCAATATGCCGAAAATCGTTAATGATTGTGTTCAGGCTTACCTGACGGCGGAAACCGACTTCCCGGCTTTTCTTGATCAGGTGGACCGGGAACTGGCCGAAGCCTGCCGCCGTGAAGCCGAAAAAGTCCGCAAGCTTTACCTGATTCCAGCCCCGTTCATGTCCCTCCTGATGGATCGGTGCCTCGAAAGGGGACAAGATATATCCCATGGCGCCCGTTATAACAACTATGGCTTGCATGGCGTCGGTTTA
>CAYRWC010000024.1:0-16685 GCA_964427795.1 uncultured Oscillospiraceae bacterium
CACATTCCGCATGTCATGCGGACTGTGCGGCCGCAAAAGGCTCTGCGCCTGGACGCGTTGCGATCCGATATCGGCAAGCCTGCGTCGTACAGCCGCGACAGCCAGGGAATCGGCCATTTTTACGGTCATCAGCAGCAGGGCGCGGATATGGCCCGCGCCATATTGCTGCGTCTGCGCTGGGATCAGGCAACGCTCGTGCGGGTTGTCCACCTTGTCCGGCATCATGATTCATTGCCCGACGCAACGCTGAAATCAGTCAAACATTGGCTGCTTAAACATTCACCGGGTCTGGCTCACGATTTGCTGATTTTGAAAAAAGCGGATATTCTCGCCCAAAATCCGGTCACTCATCAGGGAAAGCTCAAACACCTGCAGGAAATTTCCCGGCTGGCCGATCAGATTCTTGCCGATGAGCAGTGCTTCACGCTGCGTCAGCTGGCCGTCAACGGCACCGACCTATTGCGGATCGGGTGCCCGAAAGGCCGATCGGTCGGCAAAGCGCTGCAATACCTGCTCGACGAGGTAATCGACGGACGCCTGACCAATGAACGCCAGGCCCTTCTGGAAGCCGCCGTCCGTTACTGCTCTGTCGAACCGGACAGTCTCAGGGCTTAGGTGTCAGGTCTAAAAATGCCGGCTGCCCCCGCCATGGGTCCGGCCGCTGCTTGACGTATGCGTCGTACTGCGCCCCGACGAACCGCCGGATGTCGGAGCCGGCCGGATCCGCGAGGTAACAAAAGTATTGGTCAGATTGTCCTGCGTTATGCCCAGATTCAACAAGCTGTTGCGATGATAATCAAAAACGCCGGCTTGATTTTTACCTTTATAGGTGCCTTTGACACCGCCAAAAAATATCACCCCGGTCAGGCCGGCGACGAGGACGCCGATCAAGCCTTCCATGACGGTCAGGCGGTTGGGTCCGCTCTCCGGTTCGTTATACTGGTTGGAAGGAATTCCGGCCGCCAAATATTGAGACGTTATAGACAAAAACGCCTGTGCCGCGCCGTAGGTGTCATTGTCGCCCAAATGGGTTACGACATCATCCAGGATCTTGTTAATCCGCTGATCGGTTAAGTAACGGATACCCATGCCCGATGTCGACAAACTGGCGTCGCGATTATCGAAATCGATCAGAAACAGAATCCCGCTGTAATCGGAACCGACGCCGTAACCGTGCTCGTCGAAGTAATCGTCGGCAAAGGCCTGGGCGGTTTTGCCGCCGGCATCATCTGTGGTGACAATAACTATATCCATCTTGTACTGGGCGCCGAGTTGCTGCGCCGATTGTTCCAGCGTTGTTATTTCGGTATCGGAAAACGACCCCGCCAGATCGATCACCAGGTTTTTTGCGCCCCATACAGAGGTTCCCGCCAGGATCATCAATAAGAAGACAAGCCCGATCAGGCCGGCTTTCCGGAAACGACGCTTTACCATATCCAAAGCCCTCCCAGTAAAGCAAGGACAAATAAGCAGGCGGCGATCACACCGGACGCCCAACCCAGCTTGCGTTTGTCCACCGGCAGTTCGCCGTTGGTCTTGCCGTTTTGACCGTTCACGGCATAGACGTAAGTCTTGCCCCGATATTGATAAGTCAGGATCCAGGTCGGAAGAAGCGTATAATGCCAATCTTTGACTGCCAAATTCATATCGGAACGTTCCATCGTCACTTTATTATATGAACCGATGCTTTCCTGGACCAGCATATTGGCGTAACGGCGGGTCTTTTCTTCGATAACCGGCTCTGCTTCTTCTTTCTGAATATCATATTTCTCGGCAAAAAAGCCGCTCAGATAAGGCAGTGAAAAATTAACGGACTGCGTTTCGTCATAAGGCGTAATAGAATCGATCAAGGCTTTGTCGATTTTTCGGATCGCCACTTCATGGACATGATCGATATCGATCGACCCCCGGCGCTGGATAACAAATTCTTTATGTTCCGTGTATTCCATGTTTCCGGCATACCAGACCCGCAGATTGACGCCTTTGCCGGCATAATCGACATCGGCGCGGTAGTCGGCCATCCAATACGGGATATATAGTCCCGTAATTTTTTCGAGCTGAGACGCGCTGTAAAAGCCAGGCGGTACAAACCGCCTTTTCTTCGCCCATTTTAAAAAGGTTTGGATAGCTTTCTCTTTATCCAGGGCAAACGGAATAATTTTATCCGGTTTGAACGCGCCGGTCAGCCGTTCGGTGAGGAGGACCGGATTATGGCAGTAATAGCAAAACGTCGCCGAAGTCGTAGCTTCGGTAACCACTTCGGCGCCGCAGCTGTTGCATGTATAGGTCATCAACGGCTGATCGGATTGATCAGGCCGAGCGGATTGCCCGGTTTCGTCGGCCGCCTTCTTTTCGGCTTGCGCCTGTTCGTAAGCAGACAGATCTTCCGGAGTAAAATCGCTCAGGCAATACTCGCACTTTGATTTGCCGGAATCCGGATCAAATTGCAGGCTGCCGCCGCAATTCGGGCACTTGATACTCAATGTCGGCATTTTGAATCCTCCGCAGCGCTGCCGGCTGTCTTAAAATGGATTGCCGCATTCAGGACAAAACTTGGGTTTCGGGCCGGGCATTTGATGGCCGCAATGAGCGCATTGAACGACTTCCGGCTGCTTGCTGCCGCAATTCGGGCAGAATTTGCCGTTATTGACGGATCCGCAGGCGCAAGTCCAAGCACCCGCAGCGGCATTTGGCGCCACGGCCGGCTGAACCGGCGGCTGCTGCCGGTCGGGCGCGTTTTGCTGATTCTGCTGATTTTGTTGCATCTGTTGATTCTGCTGCATCTGCTGGAGATTGGCCTGCGCCGCGCCGCCCATATAGCCGCCGCCCGCCTGCATGCCGATGCCCATGCCCATAAAGGTCGCGGCGCTGCCGGCTTCGTTTGATCCGGCCGCTTCCAGGCCGCGGGCGACCGATCCCTGGACATAGCCTTCGCGTACCGTCGGATCGCTCAGCATGGCGCCCTTGTTGCGCATGTTGATCAATTCCTTCGATTCATCGTCATAAGAGATATTCGCGATGCCGACAGCTTGAATTTCAAAGCCGCGCATCTTTTTCCAGCTCTCATCCAGAACATTCGCCATATACTGGCTCAGTTCACGGCTCTTGGCCGCCACAAACGAAATCCGTATGCCGTCGACCGACATCTGGTTCATGGTCGCCTGCAGCGCTTCCAGAAATTCCGATAAATACTGCTCATTGATGTCTTCGATATCGACCCGATCCTGATTTCTCGGTATCGCTTCCTGGTAGAAAAGCAGCGGATTGGTTATTTTTATAGAATAAGTGCCGTGAGCCCGTAAAAACAACTCGGAATTATAGAACCGGTCATAATAATTCAAGGCATTCTTCGTACCGAACTTGATGCCCTTGATTTCCTGCAGATTGACATAAAAAACCTTCTGCGACATCGGCGTAACGCCGGCGTATTTGATGCGGTTGAAGGTTTCTTTCAGCGAATCGCCAAAGCCGCCGGAAAACAAAGAAGGCAGCGAAGAATTATTCACCGTGTAGTATCCTTCTTCAGCGGTATAATCGACGATCTTGCCGCCGTCGACAACCATCATGAACTGGTTGGGATAAACGTGGATGACCGAACCGTTGGACACCGTATCGTCGGTCCCCTTAACATTGCCGTTCCGGCGGTCATCCTTGCGGACTTTGACGCCGCGGGTGAAAACCGTCGTGCCGCTCATTTCATCGGGTTCCAGAACCTCCAGCCACTGGTCGGCCAGCGATCCGCCGATCGCACTGGCTATAGCCTTGATGATACCCATTGGGATACCTCCTTCATTTCCGTGAATCTGTTGTCGGTAATGCTTCAATTATATCATAGAACCGCCCGTTGCTCATGAAGATCAAGCAAGGCGGCCGGAGGTTTTGTCAAACCGCAAATCATGATAAAATGACAGCAATAAAAAAAGAGCGGCGCGGCCCGGCCGCGCCGGCACAGGTGGTTTTAAGCGCATGAATCATGATGAACTGCTGGACACGGCCATCGAGGCCGGTTATCGTCTTCTGGAGAACGGAGCGGAAATTTCCCGCGTCGAAGAATCCATCCAACGGATTCTTCTGTCTTACGGCGTTGAAAGCTGCGATGTCTTCGCCATTCCGTCCTGCATCATCGTCACGATCCGGGATACCGGCGTCACACCCCTGACCCGCATCAAACGGATTTATTCGCGGGAGACAAACCTCGGCCAGGTTACCTTGCTGAATGGCCTCTGCCGGCAGATCTGCCATGATACGCCGTCTTTTGAACAAGTCCGGCAAAGCTTGAAAAAAATCGATGAAAGCCCGGTTTTCAATTACCCGGTCCAGATCCTGGGTTATGCCTTGATTTCTTTTGCCTTCACGCTTTTTTTCGGAGGAACGGCGCTCGACGCCTGTGTCGCCATATTATGCGGCGCTCTGTTAAAACTGGTTTTGCGCGCCATGTCCCGTTTCCACACCAATTCTTTTTTTATTAACCTGGCCGGCAGCGCCATGACCGCGACGGTGGCTTTCTTAGCTATCCGGGTTGGCTTGGCCGACCATATGGACAAGATTATCATCGGCACCTTAATGAATCTGGTTCCCGGCGTAGCGATAACCACCAGCATGCAGGACATCATCGCCGGCGATCTTATCGCCGGCATCACCAAGCTGACCGAGGCGCTGCTTACCGCCACGGCCATCGCTTTGGGCACCGGTCTTGCTTTGACCGTGCTGCGGCTGATTTAGGGAGGAGCAATACCATGCATGAGATTTTTTTATCTTGCCTTTATTCATTGGCCGCCTGTCTCGGTTTCTGCCTGGTTTACAACCTGCGCGGCATGAAAATGCTGTTTGCCTCCCTGGGCGGCGCGTTGGGCTGGCTGGTCTATCTGCTGTGCGCCGGCATGCATAATGACGTCATGCAGTTTTTCCTGGCCACGATCGCCTTGTCGATATACGCCGAAATCATGGCCCGCATTCATAAAACGCCGGTTATGGTTTTCCTGATCATCGCCTTGCTGCCCCTGGTTCCGGGAAGCGGCATTTACTACACGATGGAATATGCCATCAACGGCGATACCGCCGCCTTCCTGGAAACCGGCCTGCACACGCTGGCCATAGCCGGTTCCCTGGCTTTAGGCATCCTTCTCGTCTCCTCGCTGGTCAGACTCGTTACCAAGGTCTGGCAGCACGCGCCGGCCTGACCTTGACCGACGCGCCCGCAACGGCCGTCAGGCTGTTTCGATGCGGCTGTCGGCCTGCAAGCCGAGTTTTTCCACCGCTGCCTCGCGCATTTTATATTTCATGATCTTGCCGGCGGCGTTCATCGGGAATTCGTCGACAAAATCGATATAGCGCGGGGTCTTATGTTTTGCCATATGGGAACGGATGTAAGCTTTCAGGTCCTCTTCGCTTAAAACGGCGCTCTCCTTCAGAATGACGCAGGCCATGATCTCCTCGCCGTATTGACGGTCCGGAACGCCGATCACCTGAACATCTTTCACCAAAGGATGCGTATAAATAAATTCTTCTATTTCTTTTGGATAGATGTTCTCGCCGCCGCGGATAATCATGTCTTTGATCCGTCCGGTTATTTTATAATTGCCCTGATCGTCACGGCGCGCCAGATCACCCGTATGGAGCCAGCCGTTTTCATCGATGGCCGCAGCGGTCGCTTCGGGCATTTTATAATAGCCTTTCATGATGTTATAGCCGCGGGCAACAAATTCGCCGTCGACATGGTTGGGCAGGTCCTCGCCGGTCTGAGGATCGACGATCTTGCATTCGACGCCCGGCAAATTGCGGCCGACCGTATTGACGCGCAGTTCCAGAGAATCGTCGACCCGGCTTTGCGTGCAGCCCGGCGACGATTCGGTCTGTCCGAAAACAATCGTTATCTCCGTCATATGCATCTTGTCGACTACATCCTGCATCACTTTGACCGGGCAGGGGCTGCCGGCCATAATGCCGGTTCTCATGTATGAAAAGTCGGTTTTGGGGAAATCCTCATGCTCCAGCATGGCGATGAACATGGTCGGCACGCCGTGGAAACAGGTTATTTTTTCCTTGTTGATGCAGGCCAGCGAGAGTTTTGGCGAAAAATACGGCATCGGCGAAAGCGTCACGCCATGAGTCATCGACGCGGTCATCGCCAGCACCATGCCGAAGCAATGGAACATCGGCACATGGATCATCATGCGGTCGGCCGTTGACAGATCCATGCAGTCGCCGATATTCTTGCCGTTATTAACAACATTATAGTGGGTCAGCATGACTCCCTTAGGGAAGCCCGTAGTCCCCGATGTATACTGCATGTTGCAGACATCGTGTTTATTCAGGGACATCGCGCGCCGATGAACTTCCTCCGGCGGAACTTTATCTCCCTGTTCCAACGCCTCATCCCAGGTCAGGCAGCCCGGCTGGCGCGAATCGACCGTAATGATGTTGCGCAGAAAAGGCAGTCGTTTCATATGCAGCGGTTTGCCGCTTTCGGCGTCGGCCAGCTCCGGACAGAGCTCTTTGATGATGCCGACATAATCGGAGTCCTTGTAGCCGTCGATCATAACCAGCGTATGGGTATCCGACTGCCGCAGCAAATATTCGGCTTCATAGATTTTATACGCCGTATTGACCGTTACCAGGACGGCGCCGATCTTGGTAGTCGCCCAGAACGTAATGTACCACTGCGGAACATTGGTCGCCCAAATGGCGACATGATCACCCTGTTTCACGCCCAGTGCGATCAGCGACCGGGCAAAACGGTCGACATCGTCGCGGAATTCGGCGTAAGTGCGGGTATAATCCAGGGTCGTGTACCGAAAAGCATATTGATCCGGAAATTCGTCGACCATGCGGTCCAGAACCTGAGGGAAAGTCAGATCGATCAGGGTATCCTTTTCCCAGATGAATTTGCCGGTTTTAGCCCGGTTTTCAAACAAACGTCCCTTAGCCGGGCCTTGTTCCAGATAGCGGCTCATGTAATTGGCAAATTGCGGAAAAACGATGCCGGCATCGCTCAAATCGGCCGCCCAGCGCTTAACCCATTCCAGGGAAATAAAGCCTTCATAATTGATCGACCGCAAGGCGAGCATCATTTCATCAATCGGCAAATCGCCTTCGCCCATCATTCGATATTGTGTTTTCCCGTCAACCACCGCCGAATCCTTGATGTGAACGTATTTAATAAAGGCGCCCAGGTTTTGCACGGTCTTGCCCGGTTTTTCGCCGGCATAACGATAAGGGTGATGGAAATCCCATAACGCGGCCACGGCATCGCTGGCCGCCTGCTCCAGCAAATGGCACAGCCGCGACGTATCGGCGTAAACGCCGTTGGTTTCGATCAACAAAGTAACTTGATGCGCTTCGGCAACCGGAATCAGACGCCGCAGTTGCGTCAAAACGACTTTGTCGTCCACATCCCCCGCAGCTTGCGGCTCAAGGTCGGCCAGAATCCGCACATAAGGAGTTTTCAGTTTTTCGGCCAGTAAAATATAGGCGCAGATCTCCGCGTAGTTCCGCTCGGCCTGATCGGCAAATTTCAGGCAGCAGCCCGATGAAAGACACGGAATCTCCAGGCGCAGCTTTGTCAGCAATTTTATGGTCTGCGGCAATTGATTATCGGTAAAAGGCGGCGCCTTCACCGTAAAAATTTCTTTCCCCAGTCCGCGGATTTCAATGCCGCTGAACCCAAAATCTTTAGCCATCGAATAAATATCCGGCCAATCAAAATCAGGGCAGCCCAAGGTTGAAAATGCGATTTTCATAGAAATATCCTCCGTTCGTCCAGGTGCCGAAAACGGGTTCGGCCCAAATAAGCGCTATGCCGGGAAACAAAAAACTTTCGTCTCCAGACACGAACTGCCAGAGACGAAAGCTCGACGCTTCCGCGGTACCACTCTTTTTGGTATGAAACCATACCCGCTCAACAGCATCTGTCCTTTCGGACAAATACCTTCTCCTGATAACGGCGAGAATCCCGATTACGCTTACTGACCGGTTGTTCCAACAGATACCGGTTTTCAGGCAACTGCTCAAGGGTGAGATCACAATCCGCTTCAAGCGCTGTTTCACAGCAGCCAACAGCTCTCTGAAGCTTAAACACGGTGTGTATTCCCTGTCATCGCATTTATTCTTTTCAATTACAAAACATGCTACCAAAACAAGGAAAAGAAGTCAATGGGCATTAGACTTCTATTGATCGTCCAAATGGTTAATCGATATTTGACAACAAAATATCCAACTCTGCCGATTGATCATTAAAACGATGTAGAAAATCGACATAAGGCAAATCGATATTCGGCTGCCACAACCTTTCGCCGAATGCTGCCAGGCGTTTTCTTATTTTTTCAAAAACCGTGTCGGCTGCATTTTCCCAGGAACACATTTCAGCACCGATAACCTGGTTGTTCCGGGGTAATTGAATAGCTTCCGGATAGGCGCCGGACGCTTCCCAGCAGCTTTCCCAACGATTGGGGTTCCAGTGATAGATGTCAATAGCCGGCCAGTGATAATCGGCGGCTATGTAGAGTGGTTTCCAGCTGGCGTTAATTACCGGATAACCTGCCGCAACCAAATCCTGCGGCATATGGAACTGTGATTCATAAGCCATGACCACAATGTCTTTGGGTATCGCGGTTTTTCCCTCGCGTGAAAATCCTTCCCAGACAATCATTTGTTTTCCCCTGGCCTGGACTATCTCGTTGGCCCAAACTATAAATTCACGGTACAGTTCTTCAGTGGATGCCATATTATGGTCCAAACAATATTGCCGGCAAACCGGGCAAACAGACCAATCCTGACGGTCGACTTCGTCGCCGCCAATATGAAGATAAGGCGATAGCGGGAAGGTTTGGCACAATTCATCTATTAACGTCGCGACAGCTTGTCTGGTTTCCGGATTACCGACACACAGGACTTGCGCAGGAGTCTGAGTCGGCAGATAATCCACAGTTCGGCGATCGCCCAGCTGCGGATAAGCTTCAAGAAGTTGTTGTGCATGTCCCGGAAGATCAAGCTCCGGGATCAGCGTCACACCATGCGCGGCCGCAAACTGTTCCAAATCTTGGAGCTGCTTGCGGCTGTAAAAAAAGCCGGGTGTGAGAGCACGGGAATATTTCTCGGTAGGAAATGTAAAGTATGGGCCATTATCGGTCAGATGTAGATGCAGGTAATTAATTTTATACCAGTAGCACAAGATGATGATTTTTTTCAGTAAATGGATATCATGCCAACTGCGAGCCAGATCCAACATCAAGCCCCGATAAACACTTTAAGGCCAGTCACGAATGTGCAATCCGGGAAATGCCAGAGATTTTAAATTCATCGGATTGCCTGTCGACTGTTGATCGGTTATCGGATTGCTGTCGGTTGCGTATCCGGCAATTTGGCAGATCGATGCCGTTCCGGAAATTAATCCAGCAAGGCTTCCTCCGTCGAGGATTATCTGATTGCCTTCCGCTGTTATCTGATAAGCATCGGCATTCAGATCCGTATTCAAATCAAGTTCAATAGCATTCACGTCTGCGGCTGGTTCTTCACGCAGATCAAAAGGCCAGCCGGTGAGCTGCGTCAGTTTTTCTTGCAAAAGCCGGGCGGCAGGCAAGGAATCATGCTGCCTGGAGATTATGACACAATTCGGTGATAATTGAACATCGGTGCCGGCTCTCTGGCTGTCTTGAGGTTGCGGTATGAGATTGATGGACATATCTTTTTTTAAAACCATCGGATCAAGCCTCCTATACCTTGTTTCCTATATTAACATGCTGTTCATACCTATCCTTCGATTCTGATCTTCATTTTGTGTCATTCCTTTAATGATCCAACGATGACACCTTTGACAAAATACTTCTGGAGAAAAGGATAAATAACCAGAATAGGCACGGTTGCGACGATAATTATCGCGTATTGAAGAATTGATTTATATCGGTTCATATCCAGTTCCGATACGGAACCAAGCGAGCTTGTCACCATGGCAGCGCTGTTTTTCTGGATCAGAATCTCACGTAAAAAGAGCTGCAGTGGAAACAGGTCACGCGATGTCAGGAAGATCGCGGCATTAAACCAGGAATTCCAATTGCCGACGGCATAAAACAAAGCAATGACCGCCAGTACCGGCTTGGATATCGGCATGACAATTCGGAAAAGCACAATAAAATCATTGGCGCCATCAATTCTCGCCGAATCTTCTAAGCCGGCCGGCAATCCCATAAATGAGGTACGCAATACAATCAGATTCCAGGACGAAATCGCTCCGGGGATAATCATAACCAGACGGGTATCCAGCAAACCAAGATCGCGGATAATCAAGTAATATGGGATCAAACCACCGCCAAAAAACATGGTCAGCGTAACCATCATCATAAACAGTTTTTTCAGGAGCAGATGACGTCGGGAAAGAACATAGGCCCCCAAAGAAGTCATCAAGACCGCCAGAGCGGTTCCGGCGCCAGTATAAAGGATCGTATTAAAATATCCTGAAGCAACGCTGGGATGATGCAGAATAATTTTATAACCGGCCAGCGTAAATCCCAGCGGCCAATATAGAGGCCCGCTGTGCCGTATCAACAAATCAGGATCACTGACAGACGCAAACAGGACATGCAACAGAGGATAAAGGCATGAAACAGCCAATAAGGCCAGAACGAGTATATTTAATCCGTCAAAAACCGATTCGCCAAGGCTCTTTTTCATTTTCAAAGCAATTACTCCTTTACCATAAACTGGTTTCGGACACTTTTTGGCTGATTTTGTTGGCAAGGATCAGCAAGATCAGGTTAATCAGAGTGTTGAAGAGTCCTACAGCGGTGCTATAGCTGTATTTCACGCCCTGAATGCCTAACCGGTAAACATAGGATGATATCGTATCCGCTGTCGAATAAGTTAACGGCGAATAGAGCAGGATAATTTTCTCCGCGCCTACGCTCATCAAACTGCCAATCCGTAAAATAAGCAGGATCGTTATCGTCGGCGCTATCCCAGGCAATGTTACATGCAGCAGCCTGCTCCATCGGCCGGCGCCGTCGATCATGGCTGCTTCATATAACTCTGAATTGATATTTGACAAGCTCGCGAAATAGATAATCGATCCGAAGCCGACACCCTGCCAAATGCCCGAAGCAATATAGATTGTCCGGAAATATTGAGGTTTCGCCAGCAGATTCGTAGGTTCCATGCCAAAGAAGGAGAGCATGCTGCTGATCAGCCCATTTGATGAAGTAAAACTGATAATGAAACCGACTACGACAATCATTGAGATAAAATTTGGCATATAAGTTATCGTCTGTATGGTTTTTTTGTATTTCTGGCTGGAAATTTCATTTAAAAGCAGCGCCAGGATAATCGGCGCCGGAAAACCCCAGACAACATCATAAAGGCTGATCAGGATAGTGTTTTTGATCACACGGAAACAAAACGGGCTGGCAAAAAATTCCTTGAAGTTGGCTAATCCAACCCATGGGCTGGCCCAGATACCCTGTTTAATGTTGTAGTCTTTAAAGGCAATCAATACGCCATACATCGGCATGTAATTGAAAATGATATAGAATGCAACAACCGGTACCGCCATCAGATAGACATATTTATTTGCCAGATAATCCTTCTTAATGATGGAACGAGACAAAATAAATTCCCCCTCGCTATAGCCATACATGAATAAACCCACAGCACAATGTGGCTTCCAGAATAATTCGGCGCTTCAGGCGCCGTTGATGCAGCGTCTGAAGCGTCGGTTATCTGATATTAATTCACATGATGTCTAACGTTTTTCGTAACGATCGACTGCTGTTTGTTTCAGGGCAATAGCCTGATCGATACCCATTTTTTTAATCTCACTGACATAGTTGTCGAACTCACTTAATGGCATCTCACCGGTAATGAATTTCAAAATACATTCGTCTTTGTAAGTATTGATGTTTTCAATAATCGACGATAAGGTATCACCCTCACTTTCAGTTAACGAAATGAACGACGGCATATTGTCTGTTATCGTCGAGCGGTGGGCGTCCCAGGCAGCGACACAAGATTCATAAATCGGATCCGGCAAAGTCCACTTGGCGGTATTGATCGAATCGTTGTAGTACATCACAGCCAACGGCACGATCTTAGTCCAATTCTGCTGACCGATGTTCTTTGAAAAATCATCGCTGATAACCGGGCTGCCTGATTCATCCAAGGTATAGGTATCGCCTTCGATGCCATAGGTCAACAGGAAGGAGCCTTCATCAGAAAAATGATAATCAATCCATTTCATAGCTGCTTCAACATTTTTGCAGGAAGTTGTAATCGCCAGTTCATCCCACGATTCAACGCGTTCCGGTTTGGCGCCTAACTTTATCGTGTCGCCGGCCTTGACGACCGGATATTCAACCGCTTTCATCTGGAATGCGGCATTGTCGGTCTGACCAGCCATGATCTTTTTCACTTCATCCTTCGTGCAGATAGCAGCTGGAATAACACCGGAATAAAGCAAGGCCTGCGCGTCCGTGTTATCGCGGGTTGCAAAATCAGGATCGATGATACCAGCCTTGTACCATTTATTCGATAATGTCAGGACATCTTTAAATCCTGCTTCTATCGGTCCGTATTTAACCTGTCCGTCAACGCAGATAAAATCATCCATGACGCCATATGCTGCTGCAAAAGGTGCCTGGTTTCCGGACAACAAAGCTTTCGTCCCCGTATACAAGACAAAGTCAAATCCGTATTTGCTCTTATTGTCATTAATGGTGGTTAGAACATTGTCCCAATCAGAAACAAGCTTCGGAGTTTCCAGATTGAGCTCGTCCAGAATGTCCTGACGAATAACCGGTCCATAGAAAAGCTGCCGTTCCTGAGAAATAATTGATCGGAATGAAGCGATCGTGCCAGAATCCAGGACAGTATCTTTTTGTAATTGCGTATCGGATTCGCGTAGTTTTTTATAGTTTGGTGCATATTGGTCAATCAAATCGTTCAATTTCAGATAAACGCCATCTGAAACACCTTTTTCCAGACCACCGGGGTAAAAACTGCCGGCGCCCATGATCATATCCGGCATAGTCCCGGAAGCCAGCAGCAAATTGAACGCTTCTGTTTCACCACCAGAGATTGGGTGGATAAACTCTACCTTGATATTTAATCTTTTGCTGATTTCTTGATAAACAACATTTTCATTCATGCTGGGTATCTGTGATGTTCCCCAGAAATAGGGATCCCAGTATGTCAGATTTTCTGCCTGAGCTGACCCTGTTGTTTCGTTGGATACGGACTGGACTGTATCACTTGATACTGATGTCCCTTTTCCGGACGCGGTAGTCGTTCCCGCATTATTGCCGGTGGTGCCACAGGCTGCAAGTAACCCCATCACTAAAACCCCAGTCAAAGCGAATAGCCATAACCGTGACCTTTTCCTAAACATAGTATTCCTCCCAGAACAATTGTGATTGCCCCATCCGGCTTTCATTCTGTCATTAAAGGCCTTCGAAAACAACAGCAATTCAGTCGATAAAGGTTAATCCGCTTGTTATCTTAGAGACCGTTCGTAGGTCTGTAAATCTTCACTTTTTGTATGATCATCAAAATATACTCAATTTTCACAACAACAGCTTAACCGACATAAAAACAAGTTCCGTCTATGAAGCTTTGCGATATTCTTTTTATGCAGGATATCCAATTTTCAACTTCATGGTTAAAACCTCTTCGGACAGCTTGCTCAGTAAATTAAAGCCTGCTAAACTGGCAGCGTGTGTATCAGGGGGGGATCTGACAATGGTTCTTATTGAACAACGACAAAGTCTTTTTGCCAGATGGTTGGTGTCCTATTTGTCGATGTTGATTATCCCCCTGGTCATCTGCCTGGTTATTTATCATCAATCTGTTCAGATCGTTGAAAACGAACTGCAAAAAGCTCATATGGCATCTTTAAAACAGACTCAACAGATACTGGATAACAAACTGCTGGAACTGACGCACATCAGCCAATCACTGGCAATGAACGCTCAGCTGCGCAGTCTGGTTTATAGTCAAAATTTGACAAACAGCACCCAACAATATACAACGGTGGAAGTCATGAATACCCTCAAGAGCCGGCAGCTTGCCAACAGCTTGATTTCGCAGATGGGAGTCTATTTCACGTCTGCCGGATATGTCCTGACCGGCACCGGCAAGATATCGCCGGCTTCCTACTATACCCATTATCTGCAGAATACCTGGCCGACCTTTGACGACTGGCAGAATTATATCAACGCCCGGCATGTACAGGAATATCTGCCGGCTATATCAACCAGCCTTAACGGGCAGCAGCAGAAGACGGTGATCATCACCCAGTCGTTACCCATGGAAAGAGTCGCCGGTTACCAGGCCAACCTGTTCATCATTCTTGATGGGCAGGTGATTCAAGAAACCATTGACAGTCTGGTTTGGGCAACCCCAGGACAAACGCTGGTTATTGACAGTCAGGATAATCTTATTTTCAAATCTTCCGGAGACGATATCGGAAAGCTGGATCTGTCTTATCAGCAATTTGAAAAGGATGACCCGGTTACCACCCTGGATAACATGATGATTCTGAAATATGATTCTGAAATCACACAGTGGAAATACCTCTTCGCCATTCCGGCGAGCGTTTACATGGAAAAAGTAGCCTACATTCGTCGGTTAACCTTGATCTGCATTATCCTCAGTGCTTTCACCGGCATCTTTTTGGCTTTTCTTTTCTCAAAAATCTATTACCGGCCGATCAGTCGGATCCTGCAGCTGCTTGTCGAACGTGTACATCTGGACAGCAGTAAGAAAAACGAGTACAAAACCATAGAAGATTCTATTTCCTATGTTTTGTCTGTTAACGAAAAGCAAACCCGCTTTTTAAATGAACAGAACGCGATTATCCGTTCAGATCTGTTTAAGAATATTATGACTGGTAAAATGAACAATCCCTTTTATATTGCCGACATCATGCGTTCTTATAACCTTGATTTTCCTGAAACCCTTTTTTGTGTTCTTCTTGTCGAGAAGAACAACGAATCCGATTTAACGAACGAAAAATCACAGATCTGGCAGAATTTACTTGTAATTTGTCGAAAAAAACAAATTGAAATCACCTGGTCTGAACCGGAACACTCCTCTAGTGTCCTTCTCTGCTCCACGCTTAAACGGCCGTCTTTTCAAACGGCTCTGCACCAGATTGGCAATGAATTGTGTCATGAAGCCGGCGATTTTCAGAATCAGTCTCTGATCCTGTCTTTCAGTGATATCAAGGACAATCTGCCCGATGTTGTCGATGCTTGCCGGGAAGCCGGGCAGATCGCTCAGTATCGCCAACTGGCCGGACAATCTCAATGCTTATACTATGAGGATCTGGAACAAGTTGAGAAGCTTGATATCTATCACCAGTATACCTTCGGTTTGCAGCAACAACTCATGAACCTGATTAAAGCCCACGATATCACCAAAGCCAGACAGTTGCTATCAAAAATTTTACTTGAGTTAAATGACAAGCTGCTGCCGGCTGAAACCGTTCATTACCTGATGTTTTCAATCGTGAATACAATAGTCAATATGACCGGCGAAATGATGCTATTCGTCGACCAGTCTTTACTTATCGGTAAAAATCCGATTAATCGTCTATTGACCTGCGCCAATTTATCGGATCTCGAAAAAACCGCATCCGATTTTTTGAGGCAAGTCGAACAAGCTCTGGAACAACAGCAAAAAGAAAGCAAACCGAACCGGATCGAACAAATTCAAAACTATATCAAGCATCAATATACCGATATCAATTTAAACATTCCGCAAATTGCCGAAGCTGTCGATATGACCCCTTCCGCCTTATCACGTCTGTTTAAAACACAGACCGGTATTGTTCTGCTGGATTATATCAGTAAAGTTCGAATTGAAGCAGCAAAAAATATGCTCCATGATAAAACGATGAATATCAAGGATATTGCCATAGCCGTTGGATATTTCAATTGTAATGCTCTCATTCGTGTTTTTAAAAAAATCGAAGGAATCACTCCGGGTAAGTACCGGGAATCTATCAAGGACTAGCAAAATCGCCGTTTTACCCAATATTAGTCTTATGCGATATGCACAATTTCTCGTTACCTGCCATGTGTTCAATGTTGAATTTTCAGTTTATGGTGCCGATTCTGTAACGATCTGTATATTCCAATCGGATTGTTTATGGCTATTTCCTGTGTTCGCCATGATGAAAATCAATAAAGTTTCAGCAGAAATTATTTATACCGGTTTTTGCCAGACCGGTTCATAATGGGGACAGAAGCATACCGGCGTCAAGAACCGGCCCGTTTATTCTGACTATTGGACGAAATCCTTGAAACGCTATTGACTTTGACGTCGCGTCAAGACTTAAAGTTGTGACGAAAGGAGGATCGGCATGGACATACAAACAATCAGCCAAGTATCGAAAGCGCTTGGCATCTCAACGCGAACACTTCGTTATTATGAACAGATCGGGCTTCTATATTCTATTAAAAAAGATGACTACGCTTACCGGACCTACGACGAAGCCGCGGTAACCAGGCTGCAGCAGATTATTATTTTGCGTAAATTAAAGATACCCCTGAAGCAAATCGATCTCATAATGCGAAACGGCGATGCGGTCTTAGCTCTTCAAGTCTTTCAGAATTATGTACGCGAACTCGATGATGAACTGGCGTCCCTTTCGCAAATTAAAGCCGTTGTCCGGTCATTGATTCACGTCATGAATAAAAGCA
>CAYRWC010000025.1:0-16236 GCA_964427795.1 uncultured Oscillospiraceae bacterium
ACGGTGATCAAGCGGGCGCCGTCTTTCTTCAGGTCGCCGATTTTCTGCGCATAAGTCGGGAGATTGTCGTGAGTCGCGAAATTGCGCTGGCCGACCGGTACGGTCAAATCGCCGAGCGGGCCGTAGAAGGCCTGCTGCATGGCGTTTTGGAAAGCAGCCGGGTTGGATGCCGGCAGGGTGTTGCCGTCGCCGTCCGCCCATTCGTCCATGTTGAAGCCATATACATGACTGCAGCTGATTTTCCAGGCTTTCAGGAAATAAACGGCCCAGCGGTACATGCCCATGGGGCCTACCGGCAGGATCAGAGCCAGCTTGACGCCGTCTTCCCGCGCCTGACGGATGGACAGAGCGATTTCATGACCCATCATCATGTCGAAATCGGCGACGGTGTCGCAGGGAATCGGCTGAAAATCAGGATGCCAGTCCGGCTGGCGGTCGAGAATGGATTCCGGCGGATTGTCGGCGCAGCGGTCAATACGCGCCATATCCCAGCCGGCGGGATAAAAATTCTCTAAAAGAGATCCTTTGACAGTACTGATAAAATCCATAACAAGTACTCCTTCCTATTGAACCATCTGCCTTCAGGGCAGCAGACGACGAGCCGGCAAACGCGGCCAGGTCAAGGCCTGCGTAAAACCTTCGGCGTATGCGACGCCGCTTTGCAAACCGCGGAAATGAGAACAAGTCCGCACAAAATCAAGAAAATCGATATGATCATGTTCGCGCATCCAGTCGATCTGACTGTGGTGGCAGTCCAACGCCTTCAGCTTTAATTCGGCAGTTTCGGAAATATCGACATATTCGGTCGGCAGAAAATTAACGCCGGCCAGCGTATCCATATAATAGAGCGGCGTAATGGCCGATATGCCGGGCGTCGGTGTTTTCATAAAAGGCACGCTGGCGGAAAAACTGGCGTCAAAAACCATCTTTTGAACTTCCAGATGGTCTTGCATATAATCCTCCGGACCGTGGGTGATGATCAAGTCAGGCTGAGCCTGGCGGATGACGTCGATCATGGCCTTGACCTGTTCCGGGTCGCGGCTGTTTACTTCCAGGTCGGGGACATCCAGCGTAACGACAGAAGCGGCGCCGATCAAAGCTCCGGCTTCCCGGGCCTCGTCGCGCCTGATCAAACGCAGCGGGTCAGGTTCGATAATCGCATGGCCGCGATTGCCGTTGGCAACGTGACAGATGGTGACCTTATCGCCGCGGCGGGCATAAAGCGCCAAGGTCCCAAAACAGGCAATTTCCAAATCATCTGGATGGCAGCCGACCGCCAGAATATTCATGTACAAATCTCTCCCTTCATATTGCGGGCGCTTCGGCGTCCGGTTCATGAGTTAATTAAAGCACCATGCGCCTCATTTTTAAATGGGGCGCATGGCATTTTTTTTATTAAGCTTTTAAATGAGCCTTCAGGGTCTCTTTCACCGCTTCTATGCAGCGTTCGATATGTTCCGGTTCCCATGACGGATGCAGGAACAAGCTGAAGGTGCAATCGCGCAGCCGCCGGGCGTTCGGGCAAACGACATCCGCATAGCGGACACTGGCGGGATCGGTATATTCCTTCGATTCAAAGGGGAATTTGGCGGCGCCGAAACCGTTGTGATCTTTATAAGCTCTTTCGGCGTAGGCTTCCGGCCACTGTATGCCATAGCAGGGAATCCCGAGCTTGCCCAATTCTTTGCAGAACGCGGCGGCGTCGATATCCAGCTTGCCGACATCCAGATTGATCGGATACCACCAGTAAGCATTCAAACGGTCCGCTGAATTATGCGGCAGTTTGGCGATTCCCGGCAGCCCGGCGAACGCTTGATCATACATGGCGGCATATTTGCGGCGGCGGGCCAGATTCCAGTCATCCAGCCGTTCCAGTTCATTGATGCCGATAACCGATTGAATTTCCGTCATACGATAATTGAAACCGATCCGGTTGTGGATATAAGGCAGTTTTTCTTCGAGCGCCAGCATATTCATCCGTTGGCGGACATCATAGCCGTGATCGCGGAAACTGCGGCATTCCCAGCCCAGATCCTCGTTGTTGGTGACGACCATGCCGCCTTCGCCGCCGGTTGTAAAGTGCTTGCTTTGGCAGAAGGAGAAACAGCCGACATCGCCGATCAGACCGACTTTTGTTCCCTTAAAGACGCCGCCGATGCATTGGGCGCAGTCTTCAATGACTTTCAGGCCATGACGGCGGGCAATGTCCAGCACCGGTTCCATATCGGCGACGACGCCATAAAGGTGTACGACGATAACGCCTTTGGTGCGGGGGGTGATCAAAGCTTCGATCTTGGCGGGATCGATCGTGTGATCATCGGTAACATCGCAAAAAACAGGGATGGCGCCGGCTTGGACCGCGGCAAAAGACGAGGCGATGAATGAATAGGAGGGAACAATTACTTCATCGCCAGGTCCGATGCCGAGAGATGCCAAACCGATGTGCAGCGCAGATGTGCCATTGGTACAGGATATGGCCATTTTTGCGCCCATCCAGTCAGCCCATTTTTGTTCGAAGGCCATGCCCTGTGTTCCGGTCCAGTAATTGACCTTGCCATTCTTCAGCGGTTCGAGCACGTCCGTAAAGGTCTTGGGATTGAATTGTGGCCACATAGGAAAACCCATTTCAGCTATGCCGGCTCCGTTCATAACTTTTTCTTGCTTTGCCATACGATTCACTCCTTTTTTATTAGTCCATTGACTTTATTAATCAGCGTCGGCTAAAATTGCTCGCCTTCGCCAGATTATCTTGTTAAAAAACCTGCGATTGGCCGATTAAGTCATCCAACAGCCACTGCGCCGCGCCGGAGGCCATAGCCTCATCCGGCAGACTGGTCGGCCGGATTCCCGTGGCGGCCGTATTCTGGCTGATTTTGTCCAAAGCCTCGTTCAGTCGTTTAAAAAAAGGCTCGCCGGCTAAACGGATGGCGCCGCCCAGAACAATATTCGACGGATCCATCATGTTGATCAGATTGTTGACGCCATAAGCCAGATATTCGGCTTCTTCCTGGATCAGCCGGTCGGCCAGCGAATCTCCTGCCTCCCAGGCCGCCAGCAAATCCGCGAACGTGATATGGCCGTTTTCATCAAGCGCTCCGGCCAGCAAAGATTGCCGATTTGTCTTTACCAGCTCAGCCGCGCGGTTTTCGAGAGCCGGAAGGCTGGCGTATAATTCCAGACAGCCGCGATTATGGCAGGGGCAGACCGCTCCCTGGTAATTGATCGTTATATGGCCGATCTCTCCTTGCAGGCCGTGGGCTCCATGGAAAAGCTGGCCGTTGATCATCAGGCCGCAGCCGATGCCGTCGCCGACATCGATAAAGGCCATGTCGGATTCAAGATAGCCGCTGCCCTGGAAATATTCGGCATAGCACCAGAAAGCGGATTCATTGCCCAGGCGGATCGGTACCTGCAGGCGCTCGCCCATTATTCGGACGAAATCGTCGTCAGGTGAAAAAGGAATAACAGTCGATGTTATGACGCGGCTGGTTTTATGATCGATCAACGCCGGTACGGCGAAAACGACACCCAGCAGCTCTCCCTTGGCAATATGGCTGTCTTGCAGCAGCGCTGCGGCGGAATTCGCCATTTGGTCGCCCAGACGGGCGAAATCGACGATCCTGATGTCCATGCGGGCAACGACCTGCAGGATAAGATTGAACAGAATCAGCCGGTACCCGCGGCTGCCCAGTTCGACAACCATCAGATATCCGCCCTGAGGATTGATTTCCAGAAGAATCGGTTTTCTGCCGCTGCCGGCGGATTGGCCGGCGCCGATTTCCCGCACCATGTTCAATTGCATTAAGTCGCCGATCAAATGAGAAACCGTCGTCGGACTCAACTGATTGCGGATGGCCAGTTCGGCGCGGGATAAAGGCCCCTGGCGCCGCAGATCGGCAAAAATGCGGTTGAGGTTGGTCATCTTCATCTGTTGTTGGCTGACAGGTTTTCCTGATTGTCCCGATAAAGCGGCTGGCGACATCTGTTGATTCGTTTCCTTTCCTGAATTCCGGTTTAGCAGGCCGGCGTCAGATATTCAGATATCATGCGTATATATTTCTCCAGTGGATTAACTAATTGAAGCATAACGAATCATCAGCACTTTGTCAAGATACCGTTGATGATTCGTTATTCATTTTGCGCCGGTTTTGCGCCGTTCCGATTGAACGCCGTTCCAACTGATCGTAACGGTCTGCCGGCGGTCAGTTTTTCATATCGGCCAAAAACAGGAAAGCCTGATCTTCAAATTCGGGATAAGTTTCATGGGCAAAATCCGGGAACAGCACAATTTCCTTGGGCACCGTGATTTTATTATAAGCCGCGAACTGGGTCGACGGCGGGCAAACGGTATCCATCAAGCCGGTTGCCTGCAGGACGCGTCCGCGGATTCGGCCGGCCAGATGCTGGACGTCGATATAACCCAGCTGATCGAATATGGCTTCTTCCCGCAAATGCATCGGATCGTATTTACGAAAATAGGTCCGGATTTCCTCATAGGCGTCCTTGGCCAGATCCATTTCCCATACGCGGCGATAATCGCAGAGAAACGGGCAGCGGGGAGCCAGGCGGTTGATCCGCGGTTCCAGGCCGGCGCAGGCCAAGGTCAGCCCGCCGCCTTGCGATCCGCCCATGGCGGCAACGCGGGTGGCGTCGACTTCCGGCAGATTCATAACAATGCCGGCCAGCTGAGCCGTATCAAGTAAGATATGACGCATCAGCATATTCTCCGGAGCGTCGTCCAGGCCGCGGATGATATGCCCGCAGTAAGTCGTTCCCAATACACCGCCGACATCCTCGGATAAACCGCCCTGACCGCGGCAATCCAGAGCGGCGACAGAAAATCCAAGCGACACATAATCCAGTTTGTCGAACCAATAACCGCTGCTGCCCGTATAACCATGAAATTGCAAGACAGCCGGATGCGGTTCCGGAGCGTTCAGAGGCCGGACATACTTCGCGTGAATTCTGGCGCCGCGGACACCGGTAAAGTAAAGGTCGAAACACTCGGCTCCGGGAACTTGAAACGAAGCGGGTATCAATTCCAGGCATGGATCGACGGCTTGCATTTCCTGCAAGGCGTCACGCCAATAGGCATCAAAATGTTCCGGGCGGGGATTGGTTCCTTGATAGGTCCGCAAAGATTCCAGCGGCATATCGATCAGTGGCATAAACAGGTCCTCCTCAGCATATTTTTCTTATTATAACAAAAAAAGTATGGCATAATTCATATAAACAATATTAGGTAAAAAAACATGTAAGATTATGTAAAATTCATGGCTGTATAATCCATGCCGGGGATTGATGCGTTATAATTGAAAGCAGCGCTTTGTGCCGAAGAAGGCCGCGCCATGCTGGCCATGATCGGCTAAAATGAGCCCGACGATACCAGATCCGCCGAACAGGCCGCCGAATGGCTGCAGGCAGCCCAGGGCAGAACCTCGGATTACATCAATCAGGCATACGGCCGATAATAACCGAACGGAGGATACAACATGAAAATCACTTTTCTTGGCGCGGCGGAAACCGTTACCGGATCATGCTATCTGGTGGAAACCGATCAAACGTCTTTTCTGGTCGACTGCGGCATGCATCAAGGCCATCCCCATGAAGAGCAAATGAATCGGGCTCCTTTTCCGTTTCGTATGGACAACATCGATTTTGTCCTGCTGACCCATGCTCATATCGATCATAGCGGCCGGATCCCCAAACTGTATGTCGACGGTTACCGAAACCCGGTTTACGCCACCCAGGCGACTTGTGATTTATGTCAAATTATGCTGCCGGATTCCGGACATATCCAGGAAATGGAAGAAGAATGGCAGAGCCGGAAGAATACCCGCGCCGGCAAACCGGTTGACAAGGCGATCTACACGATGGACGATGCCGTCAGATCCTGCAGCCTGCTCAAGCCGCTCAAATATAACGCGACCTTCAATCCGGCGCCCGACGTCAGAGTCGCATTCCGGGACGCCGGCCATATCCTGGGTTCGGCAATCCTCGAAATCTGGGTTCAGGAAGCCGGCCACGAGTCGAAAATCGTCTTCTCGGGCGATCTGGGCAATAAAAACATGCCGATTCTGCGCGATCCGACCATTATTGACGGCGCCGACTATCTGGTTTTGGAATCGACTTACGGCGACCGCCTCCATCCCAACGGTTCGGACAAAGTCGAACGCTTCGTTTCAGTCATCAACGAAACAATTGCCAGAGGCGGCAATGTGATTATCCCCTCGTTTGCCGTCGGGCGCACTCAGGAAATTATTTACGCCCTGCACAGCGCCGGCGAGAAATACCAGAATCAGCGCATGGCCTTTATGCAGACGCCGGTATATATCGACAGCCCTCTGGCCGTTTCCGCTACCCGCGTGTTTCGTGAAAACACCGACTGCTACGACGACGAAGCCCGGCAGTACATTGCCAACGGCGATAATCCGCTGGATTTTCCCAATCTTCATTTTACCCGCAGCGTCGATGAATCGAAGCTGCTGAATCAGAGCGATGAAAGCAAAATCATCATTTCGGCCAGCGGCATGTGCGACGCCGGCCGGATCAAGCACCACCTCAAGCACAATTTGTGGCGGCCGGACTCGACGATAATCTTTGTCGGCTATCAGGCGCAGGGAACGTTGGGACGGCAGATTACCGACGGCGCGAAGAGCGTAAAGATCTTCGGCGAGGAGATCGCGATCCACGCCCGTATCGAAGCCAATCAAGGCTTTTCGGGCCATGCCGACCGCGACGGCCTGCTGGATTGGGTTGCCGCCATGAAACAGAAACCGGTTCAGATCCTTTTGGTTCACGGCGAACCGGAAGTCATTAATTCTTTTGCAACATCGATCGGCCGGCGTTTGGGATTGGACACCCATATCGCCCGCCTTAATGAAACCCTGACGCTTGGCGCGCCGGTCGAGCACGGCCGATTGGTTCCGGAAAAGCTGCGCGATCCGCGGCTGGCCCAAACGACCTGGGTTCTTGACACGCTGCAGGCCGATTTTATTACCGCGCTGGAACGGATGAAGGACGATGTCGGCCGGGCTGCGACAAAAGATGAGCTGGATGCCGTCCTGGCATCCCTGCAAAACAAACTGGAACAGACGACCGGTCAGCTCCTGGCCGGTCATCGCATTCCCCAATAATAAAACCGGTTTCAGCCGATCGGACGCAGACGAAGATTGACAAACTTAAAACCGCCGGCATCGGCGGGATTACACCGGTCCAGCGTTAAAGCAAGCGTCAGAGGCCCGGCTTCCGGCAGCGTGATGACGCAAGGGTTGGACAATGCGCCGGTGCAATAGCGAGTCAGAAGACTGTCCAGATCACCGTCGTGGGTCAATCGGCCGCCGGCTGTCCGGCCGGCGCAGGTTACGCGGATATCATGGCCGCCGGTCCACGGTTCTTTATAACAACCGTTGCTGGTAATCTCGATCTGATAAGTTCCGGCCGTGTAAAGCCGGAACGGCCAGCTCAGTTCAACCGATTCATCCGTCCAGCCGGCGATCGCCGCCGCCCGGTCGAGTCCGGCCGGCCCTCGGATGGCGGCTGAGGCTGCCGTCAGCAAAACGCTGCCGTCCGGCTGCTGGATGATGCCGCCGTCAAGATCCGGCTGTTCGGCAAAAGCGAGCTTTATAACCGGCATAACTGCCGCGCCGTCCATAGGGGGCAGCTGAACCGCCGTTTGAACGGCTCCGGCCGCCGGCTCGTTCTGGCTGAAAACCAAAGGCTGCCGCGAGGATAAAAGGCTGGCTTCAGAAATCCGGCCGCGAATGCCGTTTATCCGCAGAAGACCGTCTTTTAGCGCTTCAGGATGATGCAAGTGAAAATACAGGCAGTCCCGGCGCGCGGTAATGGGGCCGCTGGCCGGCTCAAAAGCAAACGGATTGGGCTGGGATCCGATGATGGCTTCCGCATTGCCGTCCATCCAGCGCCCGACCTCATTCATGACCGCCTGGGCCCTGGCCGGTATCCGGCCCAGATGATCGGGGCCGACATTCAGGAGATAATTCACGTCGCGGGCTGCCAGACGGCTTAACAGGGAAATGGTTTCGCCGGGGTTTTTCCAGTTTTGGTCGAACGACTTGTAGCCCCAGGTGTCGTTTAAGGTCGCTGCCGTTTCATAGAGTCCGCCCTGTTTGCGGGCAGCCGGCACCTGGTTGTCGCCCAAAGACGTGTAGTCGCCCAGACCGTTGCCGATCCGCGAATTGATCAGGCAGCCGGGCTGGTATTCTTTCACCAGATCATACAGTTCCCGGCTCTGCGCCGGTGAAATGGTGCGCGGTGTGTCAAACCAGATTAAACATAAATCGCCGAACTTGGTCAGGATTTCCCGAACCTGCGGCTTAATCTTGCGTTCAAAACAGCGGCTGTAGTCCTTGGCCGCCACATCCGGATAATCCCAATCGTTGGTCCAGCTCATGACCCCGCAGTTTTTATCTTCAGCCAGATACCCGCCGCCGTCCGGATCGTGCCAGTCCAGATCCTGTGAATAATAAAGCCCCAGCTTCAAGCCGTGTTTATAACAGGCTTCGGCCAATTCCGCTATCGGATCGCGTTTGAACGGCGTCGCATCGTAAATATTATAAGCATCGACTTCCGAGTGATAAAGCGCAAATCCTTCATGGTGCTTGCTGGTCAAGACCAGATAATGCATCCCGCAATTTTTGGCCAGCCTGACCCATTCTTCAGCTTGAAAACCAACCGGATTGAAAGCTTTGGCCAATGAGGCATAAGTCTGCCCCGGAATCCGGAAATAAGACTGAATCCATTCGCCGATCGTTTCACATCGCCGGCCTTGCCATTCGCCGCCCAACAAGGAATACAGCCCCCAATGAAGCATAAAACCGAAACGCGCTTCCTGAAACCATTTTTTGCTGTCCATAAGATCAGTCCTCCTCCTGGAATAATCATCTTCAGTATAATCCGCCAAATGGCCGGTCCAATGGAGAAAAAGAACGGAAATTTAGAGAAAATCAACCTTTTTGCGAAACAGCGCAGCTTTGAGATCAGGCGCAACCTGTGCTACAATATGAAAAAACTCGATTTAGGGGACAATATGCCGTTAATGATCGTTCATCTTGCCGCCGCAAAGGAATTGGTGGTCAACCAGCTTATCTGGGGGAATCGCATACTGAACTGGCTTATCGCTTTGGGAATTTTAGCGGCGGCATTTTTCCTGCGGCGTCTGCTGGCTCGTTTGGGCCAGCTCCTGTTGCAGCATATCCGTTGGAAAAACTAAGCTTTGGGCAGGCAAATCGCCACCTTGCTCCTGCCGGCTTTGCGGCTGATCATTCTGACCATCGGTTTTGGCCTGGCTATCCGGCCGGAACTCCTGACTTTGCCGGATTCGGTCTCGCTGGTGCTTCGTCAGATCATGGCGACGCTGCAGGTTGTTATCCTCTGCCTGGTCCTGCAGGGGATAGGTTTGAGCCTGGTGGATGTCCGCGCCGATTATGCGCAGCGGCAAGGCCGGCAGCAGCCGCTGGCGATTAAAGGTTTTTATAAGCGGGTCATACAGGCGGCGGCAGTCATTTTAGGCGTCTTTATGGCCTTGAAAATCTGGGGCTTCGATATCAGCGGCCTGTTGGCCGGGCTGGGCATCGGCGGTCTGGCTTTGTCTCTGGCAGCCCAAGACACATTTTCCAATCTGCTGGGCGGCGTAACGATCATGGCCGACCATTCATTTGAAATCGGCGATGTCATATCGACGCCGGATATCGAAGGCGTCGTGGAAGATATCGGGTTCCGCAGCTCAAAACTCCGCACTTTTTCACAAGCCGTCGTTACGGTGCCGAACGCCAAGCTCAGCAGCACCTTTGTCACCAATTATTCCCGCATGGGCAAACGGCGGGTCCGCTTCACCATCAACCTGGAATACGGGATCACAACCGAACAGATCCGGCACCTGACCGATCAGCTGAAAATCCGGGTCATGGCCCGCGATTCCATTTATGTCGACGGCCTGCTGATCTATCTGGAAAAATTCAGCGCCAGCTCGATCGATCTCCTGTTCCAGTGTTATGTCAAAACTGTCGATTATGAGTGCTATCTCGCGGAACAGGAAGCCATCTTGCTGGACATTATGGAAGTCATGACTGCGGAACACCTGGACTTCGCCTTTTCCGCCATAAATGTCCATCTGCGGCAGCCGGCTGCCGCAAAAGCGTCCGGTGAAGCCGAAGAAACCGCGGATATACAAACTACAGCGTCTGCAGCAGATGACGGAAACCGCTGATCAGAACCTCATATTCAGGCAGCGACATATCGGGCAGATAAGGCGATAAAGCAAAATATCCCTTAAAACTGCGTGACAGCAGGATTGAAGCCAATTCCTTGATCTCGGCATTGCCCTCGGTCAGACCGACCGGCGAACCGTCGTGGTAAAGACCGTCGTTCACCCGCAGGAAACGGATTTGATTTTTAAAATTGCTTTGATAAAAAATGTGGAAAAACGGATGCTTTTTTTGGCGGACATACGTCAGCGGATTGAAGACCAGGCCGATCTCATTATCGAGGCTGCGATATAAAGCGCGCAGTGCCTGATCGTCGCCCAGTTCAGAGTCGCTGCTTGGTTCGATGACAATCCCGATATCATAGGCCCGTCCCATGCGGCTGATGTTCCGGAGCGCCTCGAGGTCACCGGCCGAAACTGCCGGCACGCAGATGTTTTCGACGCCCAGCCAATAAGCCTGGCGCAGGATACTGCGGTAAGCGGCCTGATCCGCCGGGGGAACCGGACAATTCAGCAAGGCGATTTTTTTATTGGTTTCCAGGAGCAGACAGCGGCATCGTTCATTTTCTTCGCCGCTCAGCCGGTCAAAGGGGCGGCCGGCAAACGACCAGCCGAACTCGAGACTGCCAAATAGCAAACGGCCGGCCAGGTCCAGTTTACCGGCGAAATCGCCGGCCATCGAATCAGGGATATAGACACAGCTGTTGATCATGGTTAGTCTCCTTTAGGTTCAGGAACGACGCAGACTTCGCAATTCGGATCCTGGCATGTATTGTGGCGGTAAAGGCTGTAATCGATCAATTCCGGCCGATCGAGCCTTCTGGCCCAGTGGCATGAATGGCATTGCGGATTTTCACAGATGAAAAACAAAGGATCTTCGGCCAGGACTTCCAGGCCGATCTCCATCAAACGGGGCAGCTCCATGACTTTTACGACCGCCGATCCGATTTTCCCTTCCGTCAAGGCACGCCGCGCTCTCAGAATCGGGGTCAGACGATTGAAATCCCGGTGCCCCGGCGGAAATTTCCGCAGCGTAAACGTACTTTGGCCGGGCAGGTAAGTCGGAGCCGGAATATCCAAAGTCAGCAGATAGGGCGCGGAAATCCGCTCTTCCAGGGTGTGCATGATGGTGTTGCGATCCATATCGACACCGAGCAGCATGACTTTGCCGCCCAGATCGATTATTTTCTCGTAAGGCGTTCCGGCGCCGCAGCCGGTGGCGCATAATTCATGACCGCTCGTGATCCATTCCGCCTGGCGGCCGACGGCGGCTACGGAATGAACCGGATGCAGACTGCGCCGGGCCTGCGGCCGGCGGCGGAAAGTTTCGGATATCAGTCCGACGGCCGAAGGAGACAGCTGGACATCAAAAGGCGCCGCCCAGCCGGTCAATGTCGACATGACGATCGTCCCTTCCGGCCCGACGGCTTCAAGAAGCGCGTCGATCACCGTTTCGGCGCCGCCCTCGACCCGGCCTATGCTGCTTAAAGCGCTGTGCACCAGCAGCACATCGCCCCGTTTGATGTCCAATAAATCAAGGCTGAATAAAATATCATTCTTATCAATCATAATTTTTCCTCAACAAAGACTGCCCGGCAAGGTACGCAGCACGTGCCGGGTATCCGCAGCGGCAGGACCGTTAAACGGCCCGACGGCGGCGCCTGCTCCAGATTGACGCAAGGCGCGAGCATAAGAATGTCGGCGGCGTAAAAAATCGGAAATATACCGCCCGGCTGTCGTCGGCTTTCCCAGCGGGGCATGTCGCTGCCCAGAAGGAAAGGCTTGCGCGCCACCAGCCATTCCATGGCGTCACGGGTAAAATAAGGCGAATCGGACAAATAACAAGGATCCATCCAGCGGCGGCCCCAGCCCGTGGCGACCAGCAGCGCTTCCCCCGGCCGGATTTGTCCGGCTCCCGCGCATTGCTCCAGCATGTCCGCCGTTACGCCGTCCGGCGGTTCCGCGGTTCCGGCGAAAAGGCCGGCTAACTGCAGGACCCGGCAGCGCATTTGAAATAACTGCTCCAACGGGACGTCATCAATCAAATAGGACTTTTGCGGCCCGTAATAATGTGCCGGCGTTTCCAGATAAGTTCCGGTTTGTGAATTCAAGCCCTCAAAAATATCGCAATAAACCGTACAACCGGCCCAGGGCACATCGCCCAACGGCTGCAAATGAAATTCCGGGAAAGGCGGTTCATAATGCCACATGCCGTTTTGAACCGGCCCGCTTAAATCGATCAAGGTTACTGTCACATCCTTCTGCCGCGGAACGGTGTCCGCTCTGTTATGATAACGCATAACTCAATTCAAACTGAAAAACGTCCGCATGACGGCCGACATGGAAACATGGTCCATGACGCCGCCGGTTTCGCGAATCGAATGCATGCCCCAGATCGGGTTGCCGACATCGACCGACCGGATCGGCAGATGTCCTGAGAAGACGGGTCCGATGGTTGAGCCGCCGCGCATATCGCTGCGATTGACAAAGGACTGCCAGGGCACGCCGGCTTTTTGGCACAGCAACTGGAAAACCGCCGCGGAATCGGCATCAGAGGTATAAGATCCGCCGGCCGCGCTTTTGACAACCGGTCCCCGGTTGATCATCGGACGGCTGGTCGCGTCGGACAGCTCGCTGAAATTCGGGTGAACGGCATGCGCCTGGTCGGCGGAGATCATGAAAGACGGCGCGAAAGCCGCCAGAAAATCAGCGCGGGACCCGCCCAGACTGTAAATGATCTGTTCCAGCAAATCGCGCAGATAGCTGGTGTCTGCGCCCTGCTTGGTCCGGCTGCCGATTTCCTCATTATCAAAACAAGCCGTCAGATTGATGCCCCCGTGCGACTCACTGGTCAATAAAGCCTGAATGGCGGCGTAAGCCAATCCGAGATTATCGAGCCGCGCCGAACAAATCCATTCATTATTCCAGCCGGCGATGCAGCCGGGCGTGGTGTCATAGAGAAATAAATCAAAATCGGCCAACGCCTCGGGATCAATGTCCAGAACTTCGGCTACCAGCCGGTCAAAATAATCGGCCGGCGCCGGATTGCCGTCGGCAGCCAAAGCCAGAACCGGCAGCAGCATTTTCTGAGCCTCAATTTTACAGCCTTCATTGACGCCGCGGTTCATATGAATAGCCAGGTTAGGCAGAACCAATATCGGCCGCCGGAAATCAATCAGGCGGATATCCGGCCGCAAAAGATCGGCGCTCTTTAAAACGACTCTCCCGGCCAGCGACAGCGGACGATCAAACCAGGTGTTCAAAATGGGGCCGCCATAAATCTCGGTATTCAATTTAATACAACCGTCATTCTGGATAATGCTGTTTGGCTTGACTTTGAGCGCCGGCGCGTCGGTGTGGGCGCCGATCATGCGAAATCCCTGTTTGACCGGATCGCTGCCGATGTGAAAAGCATAAAGCGCCGAACCGTTGACCAGGCAATAACGCCGGTCGCCCGGCTGCAGCGGTTCGCGGCCGTCATAAGGCAGGAAACCCTGATCGGCCAGCTTCTGCTGCAAAACGGCCGTCACCTGATAAGCGGTTGGACTTTCGTCGATAAATGAAAGCAATTCCTGAGCTTGGTTCAATGCCGATGTTTCCATATTCATCGCATATCCTTTTCCGGCGTAGCCCTGCGGCCAGCTTCAACAACCTGTTTATTCTTCATATAGCTCCGGCACTGAAACGCCAAGCTTTTGAGCCAGATCGAACAGACGGGCTACCGCCATGTCATAATCGCCCTTTTCATAATGCTCGATTTGCGTTTGCGACGCGTTGACCTGATTTGCCAGATCGGTTTGACTCCAGCCTTTATCTACACGGGCCTGACGCAATTTGGCTCCCATCGCGGCAGTAATGCGGATCTTTTCAAGTTCATCCATGAGCAATCCTCCTGCTTATATTGATTATAAGGCATGAAGTGAAAGATGAACATTGCCATCTTGATAAAATACGGTGATCCGGAGCGAGGATATAAAAGAATGCAGCTCCGCGCGAACGAAGCTGCATAAAACCGATAAAACCGGGGGATATCGCGAGATATCAACCGAATGTCAGATCTGAACGGCGACCGATTGTCTCGTTTTAGCCGACAAGAAAGCGGCGTCGATAACCTGCATGGTCCGTCTGACGCTTTCCGGAGTCACCAGCGGCTGAGCTAAGCCTTGACACGCCAAAACCAGATTTTGATAAAAATCATGTGAGGCGTCCGCAATAACAGGCAGGGCGTAATGTTCGATCTGTTCAGGCTTCAGCGGCGCCATGGTGCGGCTGGTGCCGACCAGCGGGTCGATGCCTTCCGATACTTCAACATTGGCATTTTTGTTGATTTTGGAAACGCGACCTGATTTAGCGGAGAAATCATCGATCTTTAAAGTGCCGGAATCGCCGTAAACAAACCAGCGCGGCAATTTTTCCAATGCAAATACGCCGCATTCGACATGAGCGGTCGTCTGGTTGTCAAAGATGATTTCCAGCTTAAAATAGTCGTCTACCGCCGGTGTATTGACCGACCAGGTCTGGGCATAAATCCGGGTGACCTGATGACCGGCAAACAACTGCAGCAATTGGTCGACCTGATGGACGCCCCAGTCATACAGCATGCCGCCGCCATAAGCCGGATCGGCGCGCCAGCCGAAAACGATGCCCCGCTCGCCGAGAACCCGCGATTCGACGGAAATCGGCGTTCCCAATAAACCGTCGTCGATGATTTTCTTTAAGGTAAGAAAATCGGTATCCCAGCGGCGGTTCTGATGTACGGTAAATAACTTGCCGGTTTGCCGCGCGACTGCGATGATTTCATCCAATTCAGCGGCATTGAGGGTCACGGGCTTTTCGCAAAGGACGTTTTTGCCGGCTCGTAAAGCGGCAATCGCCAGATCTTTATGATATTGGTTCGGCGTGGTGATAATGACCAGATCCAGGTCCGGCTGAGCCAGAAAAGCCTGTCTGTCGGCAAAAAAAGCCAGCCCGGCCGCCGCGGCCGCCGTCTTTTTAGCCGGATCGATATCGTGAGTCGATGTTGCCGTAATGCCGTCTGTAGCCTGGATTTTCTGAAGATGGCAGTTGCCCATATAACCAAGGCCCAGAATGCCTGCTTTAATCATGTTCATTTCCCCCAAAACTTTCAAGGTTAATCGATTTAAAGATCGCGAGACGATCCCAAGCCCTATATTTATCATGAATCGGCGCCAATTGCAATGAATTGGCAGCCGATTCGCAAATATTTGACACTTTTTGATAAATAATCATTACTTGAGCCGACTCGTTTTCCATCCGATTTCACCAGGGGGAGAAGCAGGCGTAAAAACGGATTTTATTTCTGCATTTCGGCAACGGAAGATAAAATTGCCTCGGCCATATAATCCAATTGCTGTTCCGACAAGCCATAGATGGGCAAATGCGTAAAGCGCCTGTTGAAAACTTCCTCGCAAACCGGGCAGGTTGCCGCAATAGCATCGCGATCGTACCCCAGCGAGCGGAGAACATCGAAATAATAGAGCGGGCCAAAATGGGGAATATTGGTGACGCCCTTTTCCTGCAATTTCTTTTTCAGGATTTGAATATCGCCGCCGGCGCGTTCCGGATCGATCTGCAGCTGATACAGGTGAAAAGTCGGCACGGTGCCGTCATGTCCCAGATCCTGCGGAATAATCGCCGGATTGCCGCTCAGCCGTTTGGTCATATAGGTTGCCGCTGCGGTCCGTTTTTCGATAATTTGCTGATACCGGCCGATTTGCAGAGAAAGCCCCAAAGCCTGAATTTCGGTCGTCGAATAATTCCCGGCCACAAAAGGACCGTATTTCCCGGGAATTGCCGTCACATCATAGAGCCAGTTTTTGATCGTCTGGTTGAAATTGAGTCCGAAAAAGCGGGCGCGCTTTAGTTCCGGCCGGAAATCGGCAATATTCGTGGTGAGAATTCCGCCTTCGCCGAAAGACGTGATATTCTTCACTTCATGAAAACTGAAAGATGTAAAATCGGCGATCGTGCCGATCTTGCGCCCTTTATAA
>CAYRWC010000026.1:0-15293 GCA_964427795.1 uncultured Oscillospiraceae bacterium
GAATCTTTGCTGACCGAACGTGAACAGCTGATCGAACTGTTGACCGGCCGGGCGGCCGGCTGGGCGCTCGATGATGCCTGGCTGCGGGCATATCCCTATGAAACCGAGGCCGCGGCAGGCGATTCGGTCTGCCTGGAAGTCCATGCGACCGGTCATGACAGCACACCGCTGCCTATACGGATTACACCCCTTTTACCCGATCATTGGCAGTTGGAGGATGATGTAGCAGCGAAACAGGCAAACCTGCCGGCTTTATCCGGCGGCAGCGTCTTTTCGGCGAACAATCCCGACCTGCGGCTGGCCTGGCGTCTCCGCCTGCCTTTGAATATACCGTCCGGCACGGTGGTCCGCATACCGCTGCAAGTGGAAATCAACGGCGCAGTCAGCGGCGTTCCGGCTTGCTGGACCATCCATATCCGCTGACTGAATCAAGCTGGTTCGGCAGCGGCTTTCAGCAAAGGCATGGAAGGCAGCAGCAGTCCCGGTTCGAGGCCGAGAACCTGTTCTACCAGGACGACATGGATTTTCGGATCCTGGACGCCTTCGATATAAAGGTCGCCCAGGCCTTTGATCAGAATTTTCAACATATATTCCGGGAACTCGATCCGGATCAACTGATCTTTCAAGCCGATCTGCAGCAAGGTTCCGGCATGAGCCAGGGCGATTTCCGACAGCTTATCCCGAATCAGGTTAAAAACCGCCGGATCGCCGGGAGTCAGGTTGAATATTGCCGGATGGCTGGGAATGGCGTGATAATAAAGATCAAGAATCGAAGCTAATTTAGCATAGAAGTCAAGCGAGGGATTTTCCATAATTTTATTCAAAGCATCATCGATCCCGGCGATAAATTGTTCGATGACCAGGGCAACCAGTTGTTCCTTGGATGTGAAATAGTAATAAACCAGGCCTTTGGCCACGCCGACCGCGTCGGCAATATCGCTGATTGAGGTTTTTCCGATTCCCCGGGTTTCAAACAACTTCTTGGCTTGTTCGATAATTTCCTTTTTTCTGACTTCCGGAGTTTTTGTTACGCGCATGCTTGTCACCTCATTCGATGGATTTCAGGGATTCGACCATATTGACCTTCCGAAGTTTATAATACATGAAAAAGTTGACCAATGCAGAGAAAATCATGGTTAAGACTACGGAAAGGACATAACTGAGCCATTGGACATCTTTGCCGAACATCATGGTGTCGATTTCCATCGTATTGATCACAAAGCGATGCAGCAAGAGCCCCAGCAGCAAACCGCCGGCCGTGCCGATCATGGTCAAAAGCATATTTTCCCGATAGACATAAGCCGACACTTCCTTGTCCCGGAAGCCGAGAACCTTGATCGTGGCAATTTCCCGGATCCGTTCCGTGATATTGATGTTGGTCAGATTATATAAAACCACAAAAGCCAAAGCCCCGGCCGAAATGATCAGGATCAGAACCACATAATCCAGGCTCTCCATGGTATCCTTGAAATCATCCGCCAAGCTGCGTGAGAAAAACGCCCCCAGCACGCCGTCGACGGTCATCAAATTTTCCTTATATGTTTTCACATCGATCGAATCCGGATTCTTGATATTCAAGGCGATGGTATTGTAGACCGGGGTTCGATCGGTGATCTGGCGGTAATAATCCGGTGATAGATAAATGTAGTGGGACAGGTAATTTTCAGCAATGGCGGCAATTTTAACGTCATAGGTCCGGTTTTCCGTATCGCGCAGGCTGAGGGTATCGCCGACGCCCACGCGCAGAAGATTCGACAATTTTTCGGTGATCACGGCGCCGTCTGCCGGCAGATCGATAGCCGCCTTGCCCCGGCGGGTATGAAGATTATAAAACGTTGTCAGCCGGTCGGTATCCTCCGGCACAAGAAGGTTCGCTTCATAAGTGCGTTCCGTTTGGTTCGACAGGGCCGTCACGGTCTCGAGCGCTGTTTTCAGATAAGCATCGGTTGATTCCTGACTGTTCAGATACGCGGTCAGATGATCCGCCGCGCCTTCTTTTTCGGTATCGAAGGCCACTTGCGTGTCGTATAGAAAAATATCGTCAAATTGTTTGCCCAGAATGGCATTGATCGAATCTTTCAGGCCGAAACCGGTAACCAGCAGCGCCGTACAGCCGGCTACGCCTATCGCGGTCATCAGGAAACGCTTTTTATAGCGAAACAAGTTACGGGCTGTCACTTTATGGGAAAATGATAGTTTTTTCCAAATGAATCTGATCCGTTCCAGGAAAATCCGTTTGCCGGGCTTGGGCGCTTTCGGCTGCATCAGAACAGCCGGTGTGGCCCGCAATTCCTGTAAAGTAGCCATTAAAGTGACAGAAACCGTCGTAACCACAGCCATCAGAATTGAAAGGACGGCATAATCGAAATGGAACGGACTAAGACGCACCGGAACCCGGTACATGATGCCGTAGGCGTTCATAATCAGGCCGGGGAATAATTGAAAACCTATGATCAGACCGGTCAGGGCGCCGATCAGGCTGGCCAGCAAAGCGTAAACCAGGTATTTCGCGGAAATTTTCAAAGCGCCGTAACCAATGGCTTTCAGTGTGCCGATCTGCACCCGTTCTTCCTCAACCATCCGGGTCATGGTCGTCAAACAAACTAAGGCGGCAACCAGAAAAAAGAATAGCGGAAAGACCTTGGCCACGGCGCCGATCCGTTTGGCATCGTCGCCATAACCGGAATATCCCGGATTGCTTTCACGGGTAAAGATAAACCAATTGTCCGGAATTTCAAGGATCTGGCTCTCAGCGTCGCTGATCTTGACCTCGGCGTCGGCGATTTTTTGCATGGCATCCGTTTTTTCAGTTTCATATTGACTGCGCGCGTCGGCTAGTTCAGCACGTCCGTCAACCAATTTTTGCCGGCCTTCGGCCAAGGCGTCGTCCAGTTTCTTTTCACCGTCGGCCAGGGCTTTTTCACCTTGCTTGATTTTCTGCGCGCCGGCAGTCAAGTCGGCTTGCGCTTGATCCAAAGCAGCTTTGCCGCTGTCCAGCTGCTCTCTGCCGGCTTCCATCTGAGCCAGGCCGCTGTTATAATCCGCCAAGCCTTGCCCGACCTGCGCTTTGCTGCTTTCGAGCTGTTGATAACCGGCCTCGTACTGGGCCAGTCCGGTCTGATAAGCCGTCAGGCCTTCCTGGTAGGAAGCGTTCATCTGCGCCAGAGTCTGGCTTATGGCGCCGGACAATTCGGCAATCAGATTGACATCGGTATAAGCGAATTGCTGTTGAATCGTCTCAGCCAGGTCCGGCGACAGGAGCCGGATTTGTTCGATCCATTGTTGATATTGTGTTTCCGTCATGCCCGGTATGGTCACCGGCAGCGAAGCTTCGATCGCCGCCAGAGCGTCGGTTGCCTGCCGCAGGCTGTCCAGCTGGGCTTTGCTGCCGTCCAGCTGTATTTTAGCCGCAGCCAGTTCCTGCTCACTTTGGCTGATCTGGCTTTGCGCGGCATCCAATTGAGCTTTTGCGGCCGTCATGTCGGCCAGCTTTATCTGATAGGTATTTTCTTGTTCCGCCCAAAGAGCATACTGTTCGTTATAAAGATCCTGGCCTTCCTTTAAATCTTTTCGGGCTTGCTCCAGCTTCTTCTTTTCCCGGGCTAGTTTTTCGGTGTTAGTTTTCTCCTGATCATTCAGTTCCTGCTCGCCATCCAGCAGTTTTTGCTCCGCATCCAGAAGTTTTTGCTCACCGTCCGCAAGTTCCTGTTCCGCTTTGTCCTTATTAACCTGCAAATCGCTTTTGTTTTGTTCGAGCTCATCCCGCATTTCCTGAGTATCCGCCGATACGATTTCCAGGCCGAGAGCCGTCAACCGGTCGTCGACGGCAGACAGACGCGTTTCATAAGCAGCCGTATAAGCGGATAAACTCATGGAGTCAGCCGTTCTGATAAATAGATCGGTCACTTTTTCGATATTAAAATCTGATTTGCCGATATAGGCGAAAAGACTGATGGAACCATCGCCGATATTGGTCTGACCCCGTTCATAATCGATATACATCGGCGAATTGATGAAGCCGACAACCGTGTATGTATCTGTTTTTAAATAGTCGGAGGCCGTTTCCCCTTCCGCGACCGATAGAGCAACCACACTGCCGATTTTTATCTCATCCGGTAAATTAAGTCCATGATCCAGCGCGATTTCACCAGTCTTTTCCGGCATGCGTCCTTCAACCAGAACCGGCTGATTCAAGCCGTCGTTTTCCCGGTAATCGGCCGGATCATAACTGAAAAGCCTGACGGTTACCGCCGTTCCTTCACTGGAATTGAGAAAAAGGTCCTTGGAATAACCTTCCTGGACGATCTTGACGCCTTCGGTTTCCCGGACTCTCTCGATATCGCCGGCTGCAAAGCCCAAGGCGGAAACCAGTCGGAAATCCGAGAGATTATGCTCCTGGTAATAGCGGTTGGCCGAGAGAATCATATCCGGCTCGGTCGCGTTGATACCGGAAAAAAAGCCGACGCCCAGAGCGATAATCGCCATAATCGATAAAAATCTGGCCTTGGTATTATAAATGGACCGGATCAAGTCTTTTATGAAGGATTTCTGAGCCATTACCACTCGATCCCTTCTACGGGCACCGGATTATTATTCACGATGATTTCCGAGACCTTGCCGTTCTTCATCTTAATGATTTTATCGGCCATGTCCGTTAAAGCCGTGTTATGGGTAATAACCACAACAGTCATGCCTGTGTTTTTACAAGTATCCTGCAGGAGTTTCAGAATCGATTTGCCGGTCTGATAATCCAGCGCTCCGGTCGGTTCGTCGCAGAGCAGTAATTTCGGGTTCTTGGCCAGCGCTCTGGCAATCGCCACGCGCTGCTGTTCGCCGCCGGATAATTGCGAAGGGAAATTATTGCTGCGGTCGGTCAGGCCGACCTGTTCGAGCACTTGTTCCACATTAAGCGGATTCTTGCTGATTTGCGAAGCCAGCTCGACATTTTCCCGCGCGGTTAAATTTTGTACGAGGTTATAGAATTGAAAAACAAAACCGATCTCATACCGGCGATACTCCGTCAGCATTTTACGGTTATAGGCGCTGATATTCTCGCCGTCAACCAGAATCGTTCCGCCGTCCAGCGTATCCATGCCGCCCAGAATATTGAGCACCGTTGTTTTTCCGGCGCCCGACGCGCCGATAACCACGGCGAAATCCCCTTTTTCAATGGCAAAGCTGACCCCGTCGACCGCGTTGATGGTGACTTCGCCCATCTTGTATCTTTTTTGCACCTGTTTTAATTCGATAAAGCTCATAGGATCTCCTGTTCTCAACTAACGATTCACATGCATTAGGTTAACGGCTGACTGACCGTAAGTCAATATGCCATTTATCACTATACCGCTTCATCCCGGAAATAGTATGAAGGAATTATAGCCAATTTATGAAGAATGGCCGCTCAGGAAAGATGATCGGCCTGCAAGGCGCTGCGTCTGATTTCACCCGGCGTCCGGCCGGTCGCCCGACGAACGGAGCGGGCAAAATGATTATAGGCCGCAAAACCGCACCGATCGGCGATGTCGCCAATCGATAAGCCGCTGTTTTTTATCAGGTCGATCCCCTGCTCCAGGCGAAATGCCCAAAGCTGCTGCATCGGTGTCCGTCCGTTGACCTGCCGGTTCAGCCGCACCAGGTATTCCCGCGACAAGCCGGCCGCTCCGGCCAGATCGTCCAGATCGATTTTCTCGGTATAATGGCGGCGGATATACACGGCCATCCGCTCCAGAGCCGGATGCTTCAAACGCCGGCTGTCTTCCGCGGCCCTTTCACCCAGAAAAAGCGCCATCGCAGCTAGTCCCAGGTAAATCACGCTTAAAGAATCATCGGCAAATCCATGTTGACGCATATCCAGCATGGCGTCCATGATTTGGTTCATCGGCGGTGACAAAGCCGCGACGCCAGCAGCTTCATGCCAGGAAAGCGGCATAAGATCATCGGTCAGACGCAGGCTGATCCAGCGGTGCCAGCTCTCACGCTCGCGGCTGAATTGGAAAAATTCGCGATGACCCGGTTCCAGCAAGCATATTTGACCTGGATTCATTTGTATTGTCTGGTCGTCGACCTGAATCCGGACATGCCCGCTGTGCAGCAAAACCAATTGCCAGTCCTGCTGGACGCGCGGCCCGTGTGTGCCGGCCGCCGGATATATGACGCTTCCCGAACCAAGCCGGCTCACCTGACCCGGACTGATGCCGTCGGCCCCGGGTTGAATGTCCGATACCTCATTCATCGCGTAAACATCCGCTTCATTACGTAAATATCCGCCGTTATCCCAAAATAATGTCAATTACAGTCATATTATCTCAATTCGGGTCATTTTACCAGAGACGTTTTATTGCTATGCTGGAGTCAATGGAATTTCTCAGGATCAGGTAATGGAATTTCTCAGGATCAGGTTTTGATAATGAAAGGAGCACCCTTATGGAACAACTGACAGGGCATGAACGAATCGGCAATATTCTGCAAAGAAAGCCGGTCGACCGCATCGGCGTTTTTGAGCACTTCTGGGATGATACGCACCGGGAATGGGCCAGGAAAGGCTGGGTCCGCGAAGACCAGGACCTGGTCGATTATTTTGATTTCGATATGGATCTCTGCTGGCCGTTCAACATGGTGGCCGATCTCGATTTCGTGCCGCAGGTTGTCGAGGAAACCGCTGAAACGATTCTCCGCCGGGACGGCAACGGCGCCTTGCTCCGAACGCACAAGCTTCACTCATCTACGCCGGAGCATGTCGATTTCCTGGTTAAGGAACGGGAAGCCTGGGAAGAATACATCAAGCCGCGTTTGAAACCGGACCGGCGGCGGATCAACTTCGAGGCTTATCGTCTGAAGAAGCGGCAATGCCGCGACAAACAGCGTTTTTTCATGTGGAGCGGCGTCAATGTCTTCGAGCAGATGCACCCGGTTTGCGGCCACGAAAATCTGCTCTACGGCATGGCCATGGATCCGGAATGGGTTATGGACATGGTCAGGACTTATTCGGAACTGACCGTCGCTCTGCAGGAAATCTTATTTGCCGAAGAAGGCAAACCCGACGGCATATTTTATTATGAAGACATGGGATTTTCAGGCCGTCCGTTCATGTCCCCGGCTATGTACGACGAAATCATCCGCCCCGGCCACGAGAGGACCATCCGGTACAGCCACGCGCTTGGCCTTCCGGTCGTCATGCATTCCTGCGGCATGGTTGAAAAACTGCTGCCGGGCATGATCGGCGCCGGTATCGACTGCCTGCAGGTCATCGAAGTTAAAGCCGGCATGGATTTGCTGAAGCTGTACCAACTTTATGGCGATCGCTTATCCTTTTTCGGCGGCATGGACATCCGCGAATTATATACCAACGACCTGGCGCGCGTCGACCGTGAGCTCGAAGCCAAGATTCCGACCGTCATGAAAAATTACGGCTACATCCTTCATTCCGATCATTCCATCCCGCATACGGTCGACTTGGCGACCTATCGGCATTTCAAGGATTATGGCCTGGAGCTGGGAACATACCAAGCATAAAAAGACTTATTTTTGTATTTTATACCGCGATAATTAAAATATTCTTTACAAGACACAAACGTAATAATATTATAAATAATAGAGTGGTAAAACTCTATTATTTTTTTTAAATTTTTGCCGATATAAAGATCAGGAGCGGCACTTATGGGGGAAGGGGATTACATCATGAGATTATTGACGGTTGGTCAAAAAATATTCATCATTGACGAGAATATAATCCGGGCCTTTCCCAATCTGACAGGTGAGTGATATTTCGTTATTACGGAAAGGATGCTTCTATGCAAGACGATAAGAACAATCTTAGGACAGAGCCGGCTCCGGACGCGCAGAATCAAGCTCTTGACGAGCGGGATCTGGAAAACGTATCCGGAGGATTTACCCTCATAGACACCTGCAGGAAGCAATGGTCGCCGGCCATTTGTTATGACGCCATATGGGGAGCCTGCCCCCATCTCAGCATCACGCGGCTAGAAGAAAAACACTGTGTTTTCCATATTGTCATTACTCATTCGGTCAGTTGTGCTAAAGGTTACTTCAAAGATAAAATTTACGATGAAACCATTGATTAATTCGGATCAGAAGGAGATCGATCATGACTGAAGACGACATCTGCAAACCGAAATCCGGACCTGAACAGAACGAAGCGCTTTCAGAAGATGAATTGGGTGATGTCTCAGGCGGATTATTCGGCATCACCATCATCGACACCTGCCAGAAAAAATACGATTACAATCATTGCTGCAATAATTTCGGCAATTGCCCCCAACTGTATGTCATCGGCGAGTACATCGCGGTGGAGAATGGCCGGAAAATGCGTCATATCACCTGCGGCTGCAACAAAGGGTACTTTTTCGGCATAACAGACGGCCATCTATACTGATCTATACCGACACCGCCGCAATTTAAACTGACGCATTTCAAAGAAGGTGACATACATCGAGGGCATAATTGATCTTCTGATTAATCTCGTCAAGAGCATGTCGGTTGTTATCGTTCTGGCATACATTCTGACACGAACAAAAATATACGCTTTTATCGTATCGGCGAAAAAAATCAACTTGAAGCAAACGCTGGTGTTGATCGCGATCTTCGGCCTGTTTTCGATATTCGGCACGCTGGGCGGCATTGACGTTATGGGGGCGATTGCCAATATCCGCGACCTCGGGCCGGCCATTGCCGGGCTTATCGGCGGGCCGCTTGCCGGTATCGGCGCCGGTCTTGTCGGCGGGATTCACCGTTATTCCATGGGCGGGATCACTTATATTCCCTGCTCGATCTCGACCGTTTTAGCCGGACTTGCCGGCGGTTTGATCTATCAGTTCAGGAAAGGCAAGTTTATCGGCATTGCCGGGGCGACCCTGTTTATGGCTTTGATGGAGATCTTTCACATGGGGCTCGCTTTGTTGATTGTCAAGCCTTTTAGCACGATATGGCCGATTATACGGGACATCAGCCTGCCCATGACGCTGACTAATTCGCTCGGCATGGGCATATTCGCTTTTATGATTCATAACCTCATGCGGGAACGGGAAACTCAGCGTACCAAGGAACTCATTGAAAGCGAACTCAGTGTCGCCCGGGAAATACAAATGAGCATCGTTCCCAAGCTCTTCCCCGCTTTCCCGGAACGCGGCGAATTCGATATTTTTGCCGTAATCGAACCGGCCCGCGAGGTAGGCGGCGATCTTTACGATTTCTTTCTGCTGGATGACGACCATCTCTGTTTTACGATCGGTGACGTCTCCGGCAAGGGTGTCCCCGCTTCCCTGTTCATGGCGGTGACCAAAACCCTGATCAAAGCTAAGGCCAGCCTGCTTGCGAAACCGGATCAAATCTTGTACCAGGTCAACAATGAGTTGTGCCGGGATAATGATTCCGGTATGTTCGCAACCATATTCCTTGGCATCCTGACGATTTCCAGCGGCGAGATGGTTTTCAGCAACGGCGGCCACAACATCCCCTTTTTGCTGAAAGCCGACGGCGAAGTTAAAGCCCTGCCCAAGCTGCCGGGCATGGCGCTGGCGGTCATGGATGACGCGCCCTATGTCTGCGCCGGAATGCCGATCGGCGCCGGAGACAGCCTGATCCTCTATACCGACGGGGTAACCGAAGCCATGAACCAGGCCGGAGAATTACTGCAAGAAGAAAACCTGGTTGGGATCCTTCAGCGGTTCAGCGGCGCCACAGCCCAGGATACGGTCCGGTACATTCTTGACGAGACGCGCCGGTTTACCAGCGGCGCCATGCAATCGGATGATATTACAATTGTGGTTTTGAAATATCTCGGTTTGAAACGGATGATATACCATCTGAGCGGCGGTACGGAGGAAATTCCGGTTCTTGCCGAAACCTTTGAAGATTTCGCCGCCAAGAACGGCATAGCGCAGGATGTGGTCTTCAAGATAAACCTCTCTTTGGACGAATTGCTGACCAATACCCTCAGTTATGGTTACCCGGAGGCGAGATCGCGCGATATATCCGTTAAGGTTACGATTCAGGATCAGACGCTTGTCGTCGAGACACGAGACGACGCGATCCCCTTCAACCCGCTGGAAAAAGCGGAACCGGATATCGGCATGACGGTTGACGAACGACCTATCGGCGGCCTCGGTATCCATATCGTCCGCAAACTGATGGACGAAATCATCTATAAGCGCGAAGCGGGATTTAACATATTGACGATGAAAAAATTTATATAAGCAGGAGATAAACATGAATATTAAAGAAATTAAAACGGATCGTGTGGAAATTCTGGTTGTTGAAGGCAGAATCGATTCCGGCACCTCGACGGTTCTGGAAAAAAAGATGATCTCCTTGATCGAAACCGACGGTGTAAAGGATATCATCATGGATTTTTCCGCCATGGATTACATCAGCAGCGCCGGTCTGCGGGTTTTGCTGATGGCGGCCAAGAAAACCGGCAAAGCAGGCGGAAAAGTCGTCCTTTCAAGCCTTTGCCCCAATGTCAGGGAAGTGTTTGACATCTCGGGATTTTCGAGTATTTTCAGCATTTTCGATTCGCAGGCGGATGCTGTCAAGGGATTTTGAACCAGGCGGCTAAGCCGTTTGACCCTATACGAATGGGAGACAGAAAATGAGCAGCAAGACGCTTTTCCGAAAATCGAGTCTGGACAGCATCTCTTCGCCGGATCAGCTTAATGATTATATTAAAGTTTCAAATCCTAGCATCTGGCTGGTGCTGGCGGCCCTGTTTATATTGCTCGCAGCCGTATTTATCTGGAGTTTCACCGGCAGTCTGCCGACGACAGTAAGCGCAAAAGGCATGGTTTCAAAGGGCAGCATCTTATGTTATGTCGGTATAGACGACGCGGGTAAAATCAAGGCCGGCCAACAGACGGTTTTGGTCAAAAGCGACGGCGCTTCATTCGCCGGGCAAGTCGCCGTTATCGGGGATGTTCCGATGTCCGCCGACGAGATTGCCGCGGAGTTAGGCAGCGATTACTTGTCCCGGGAACTTGTTCAAGATGGTTTTGCTCAAAAGATTACCATCACTACGGATCAATCCGGTTTAACCGACGGGCTGCTGATTGATGTCGGCATCGTTACGGATTCGGTGCGGCCGGTCGATTTTCTTCTAAGGTAGGAGACATCATGTCAAGCGTTGTAAAAGTTCCTGTCGTCATGCAAATGGAAAACTTAGAGTGCGGCGCCGCTTGCCTGGCGATGATCCTGGCTTACCATGGAAAATGGCTGCCTCTGGAACAGGTCAGAATCGACTGCGGCGTTTCCCGCGACGGAAGCAACGCGAAAAATGTTTTGCGTGCCGCTCGCGCTTACGGACTAAAAGCCGCCGGATACCGGATGGAACTCGATAAGATCAAGAAGTCGGAATTCCCGATGATCATCCACTGGAACTTCAATCACTTTGTCGTCCTCGACGGATTCAAAAGAAACCGCGCGGTATTGAATGATCCGGCGCGCGGTACGGTCGAAGTCTCGCTGGAAGAGTTCGACAAATCCTTTACAGGTATCGCTCTTATCTTCTCAAAAACAGAACATTTTGAGAAAGGCGGCAAACCGAAAAGCATGCTTGGCTTTACCAGGACCCGCCTTAAGGGAGCGCTGGTTCCTTTCCTGTTCGTGATTCTCACCGGAATACTGACGGCGGCGGCAGGCATTATTTCACCTGTTTTTTCCCGCATATTCATGGACCGGATTTTGACCGGCGCGAATCCGGACTGGCTTTATCCTTTTATTTTGGCTATGATCGGCCTGCTTATCTTTCAGCTTGTCGTTTCCGCCATCAATACCCTTTATATGCTCAAAATCCGCGGCAAACTGGCCATCGTCGCCAATACGACTTTCTTTTGGCATGTACTCCGGCTGCCCATGGAGTTTTTCTCACAGCGCATGGCCGGTGATATCGCCGCCCGGCAAAACTCCAATGAAGGAATCGCCGAAACGTTGATCACCCAGCTTGCGCCTGTCGTACTGAATGCGGCGATGCTGGTTTTCTATCTGGCCGTCATGATCAAATACAGTCTGATCCTGACGATTATCGGCCTTGTGGCGACTTTCGCGAACATGTGGGTGGCGCGCATCATTTCACAAAAACGCGTCAACATCTCGCGCAGCCAGATGCGGGACAGCGGAAAGCTCTCCGCAGCCACGATGAGCGGCATACAGATGATTGAAACGATCAAGGCATCCGGCGCGGAAAGCGGTTTTTTTGAACGCTGGTCAGGCTTTCAGGCTTCAGTCAACAGTCTGTCGGTCAAATCCGCGCTGCTCAACCAATATCTCGGCGCCGTACCCGGCGCTCTGCAGCAGATTGCGAACATCGCGGTCCTGATGCTGGGTGTTATGTTGATCATGGATCAGAAATTTACCATCGGCATGCTGCTCGCTTTCCAGAGCTTCATGTCGTCGTTCCTGACGCCGGTCAATGCGCTGATCGGCGTCGGACAAAGCGTGCAGGAGATGCGTTCCTCCATGGAGCGGGTAGAGGACGTCATGAATTGCCAGCCCGATGTCGAATATAAACCCGAAAAAGAGGATGACGACAGCGAATATAGTAAATTGACCGGAGCTTTCGTGATGAGAGACGTCACCTTCGGATATTCACCGCTGGCGGAACCGCTCATCGAACACTTCAACCTGAATGTTGAACCCGGTCAGCGGATTGCGTTTGTCGGGCCGTCAGGTTGCGGCAAATCCACGCTGTCCAAACTGATATCCGGCCTTTACGCGCCCTGGAGCGGAGTCATCGAATTCGACGGGCAGCCGCAGGGCGGCATATGCCGGGAGGTCTTTACCGGCTCTGTCGCGGTAGTCGATCAGGATATAATTTTATTTGAGGACACCATCGCCAACAATATAAAGATGTGGGATAAATCCATCGAGGACTTTGAGATGATTCTCGCCGCGCGCGATGCCGGGCTGCACCCCGAAATCGTGCAGCGCGACGGCGGTTACAACGGCATGGTTCTGGAAGGCGGGAAAAACTTCTCGGGCGGCCAGCGGCAGCGAATCGAAATCGCCAGGGTGCTTGCGCAGGATCCAAGAATCATCATTCTTGATGAAGCAACCTCCGCGTTGGACGCTAAGACCGAATATGAGGTGATCAACGCGATCAAGGACAGGGGGATCACCTGCATTATTGTTGCTCATCGGCTTTCTACCATCCGCGATTGTGACGAAATCATCGTCATGGATAAAGGGAAGGTTGTCGAGCGCGGCCGGCATGAAGAATTATATCAGGCGGGCGGTCTTTATGCCCGGCTGGTTGCGACGGAATAGGAGTATAACATGGCAGGCTGGTTTGACGAGCAGATTAAGACCCGGATACAATATGACGAGGAAGGCTTTCAAAACGCCTTCGCGCAGCTTTCTTCCGTCGTTATGGGCAAATCTGCGCTATCGGAAGCGCTCCGCGCCGACTATTTGAAGACGAAAAACGTGATCGAGGAAATATTGAAGTATTATCATGTTAAGCCCACGCCACTGCCCGAAGATGTCACAGATTTGAACGATCAGCTTGAGTATCTGCTGCGTCCGACCGGGATTATGCGCAGGACGGTCCGGCTGGAGGGCAAGTGGTGGCGCTGCGCGGTCGGCCCAATGCTGGGACAGACCATCAGCGGCGACGCGGTCGCTCTGATACCCGCCGGGCTCAACGGATACAAATATTATGATTATGCGAGCGGCAAAGATGTCCGGTTATCAAGTAAAACCAGCAAAAATATACAATCGGCCGCTTTTTGTTTTTACAAGCCGTTCCCCCTGCGAAAACTCGGACTCAAGGATCTTGTTCTTTATATTGTGTCCATGCTTTCTCACGCCGATATACTGCTCGTCGTTATGGCTAGCTTAGGTGTCAGTCTGCTCGGATTGTTCTCCCCTTACGCGACCCGGCTGCTCTTTGACCGGGTCGCCACATCCGGTGAAAAAGGATTGCTGCTGCCGATGACGGCTCTGCTGCTTGGCGTTTCGATTTCATCCATTCTGATCGGCATTGTTAAGTCCCTGCTGATGACACGGCTGCAAACCAAGATGAATGTTCCTGTACAGGCAGCGGCAATGAGCCGGCTTCTGTCGCTTCCCGCGGTATTTTTCAAGGAATATAACGCCGGCGAGCTCAGTTCCCGCCTCGGCGCCATCAGTCAGCTGTGCCAGATGTTGTCCGGCGTTTTCTTTTCCACCGGACTTACCGCTTTGTTTTCTTTTATTTATATCTTTCAGATGGCCGGTTATGCCCCGGCGCTTGTCGGCCCCGCGCTGCTTGTCATTTTGGTGCAGCTGGCGGTGACCGCGATAACCGGACTGATGCAGATCAAGCTGAACCGCCGCAGCATGAAACTGGGGGCAAAGCTCAGCGGCCTTACCTTTGCCAGTTTTTCCGGTATTCAGAAAATTAAACTGGCGGGCGCGGAACGCCGGATTTTTGCGAAATGGGCCGATACCTACAAGCAAGGGGCCGAATTAGCGTATAACCCGCCGCCGGTCATCAAGCTTCAATCGATTATTGCCGGTTTGATCTCCCTTTCCGGGACGATCATTATTTATTACAGCGCTGCGATTTCCACCGTATCGACTGCCGACTATATGGCTTTCAATGCCGCCTATGGCATGGTAAGCGGCGCGATTATGGCGTTGGCCGGCATTACATCGACAATCGCCCATATCAAACCGCTTATGGAAATGGTGGAGCCCCTGTTAAGCGAGGTTCCGGAAACCGGCGACGCTAAGCGAACAGTATCAAGGCTGTCGGGCAGCATCGAGATCAATAGCGTTTCCTTCCGTTACAATGAGTCCATGCCCCTTGTACTCGACAACATCAATTTAAAAATCAGCTCGGGCCAATACATCGCGCTTGTCGGTAAAACCGGCTGCGGCAAATCGACGCTGATGCGGCTGCTGCTCGGTTTTGAGACGCCGCAGCGCGGCGCGATTTATTACGACGGCCAGGATATCGCCAAACTGGATTTACGGTCGCTGCGGCAGAATATCGGCTCTGTCATGCAGAATGGCCAATTGTTTTCCGGCGACATTTACGCCAATATCGTGGTGACCGCGCCGTGGCTTACCCTGGAAGACGCGTGGCAGGCTGCGGAACTGGCCGGTATCGCGGATGACATCCGCGCGATGCCGATGGGCATGCACACCTTGATCTCCGAAGGCAGCGGCGGCATTTCCGGCGGCCAGCGCCAGCGGATATTGATCGCCCGCGCAATTGTTGCCAAGCCCCGCATCCTGATATTTGACGAGGCAACCTCGGCGCTGGACAACATTTCCCAGAAGCATGTGTCGGAAGCGCTGGA
>CAYRWC010000027.1:0-15051 GCA_964427795.1 uncultured Oscillospiraceae bacterium
GTAACCGGTTAATCATATAAGAACAATGTTTCATGCATCAAGCCTCCATAATGCTTATCATTTTACTTGTATCGGACGCAACAAGCAAGAAGCGCGAATAATTCCTCTATTTGCCGGTACAGGAATATGGTAATATGTGTATAGATGATAAATCCTTTTCATTTGAAGAGGCAGCCAAAATGCTTGAAAAATATACTTTTAACCAAACCGAACCCACCGATCTGACCCTGGTCAATTGTGGTTTTGAAGATTGCCGGCCTCAGCATCACTGGGGACCCGGCGTCCGCGACCATTACATCATCCATCTGGTTACGGCCGGCTGCGGCACGTTTACCGGAGCTTCAGGCACCTATTTTCTGCAAAAGAACCAGGGTTTTCTTATATCGCCCGGTGAAGTCGTCGAATACCAGGCCGACCAGACGGATCCCTGGTCCTATCTCTGGGTGGGTTTTCACGGTTTGCGGGCCGGAGGGCTGCTACTGGATGCCGGCCTGTCGCAGCGACATCCGGTTTTTTCTGCCGTCCGCCCCGATGAATACCGGCTGCTGGTCGAACAAATGCTGACGCTGGCCCGCGGCGACCGGGGGCGCGAGCTTCGTCTGCTGGGCAAATTGTATGAATTGCTGGCTTGCCTGATCGACGATCAGGAAAAACCGGGCAAGGTCAATATTGAAACGCTGCAAGAGGAATACCTGCGCCAGGCCGTGCGCTTTATCGCCGGACATTACGCGCGCAGCTTGTCGATCCGTGAAATCGCCGCCCATGTCGGCTTGGACCGGAGTTATCTCTATTCGCTGTTCCGGCGTTATCTGAAGCAAACGCCTAAAGAATACCTGACCCGCTTCCGGATCGGAAAGGCCGCGGAATTATTGAAAACGCCCCTGACCATCAGCGAGGTCGCCCGATCGGTCGGTTATGAAGACGCTCTGCTGTTCACAAAGGTTTTTAAAAAGGAAAAAGGCATGCCGCCCAGTATTTACCGGGTCACTCTTGCAAAAAATTTGTAAATTTGTAGAGAGAGTTACCGATACATAGCATAGATTGGATATGATAAGATGGTAAGGCTGAATGATCAGAAGAAGCAAACCGGACAAGCAGCCGGACAGCCTTGATTTCAGCTGACAGAGGAGCCTGGGGCTTTAAATGCGGATCGGAAAACACAGGGGACGTATAAATTGGCGTGCCGGCTTTATGCTGATAACCGGCTTGTTTCTTTTTTTCTTTTTACCGGCCGCCTTTCCGTTTTTTTCAACACCGGGCGCCGCCGTAGCGGCAGAAGAAATCGCCGTCGCCTACACGCCGGATTTGCAGGTTGATATCTATTCGGGCGCCGCCATTGTCGTCGATACGACCCGATTGCGCAGGCTCTATGCTAAAAGCGCGGATGTCCGCATGAACATTCCCGCCGCCTCAAAAATCATGACGGCGCTGCTTGCCTGCGAACGGCTGCCCCTGGATACCCAAATCACGATCAGCACCGTAGCCGCCGAAGCGGCGGTTAAAGAAAACACCAGCGATAACGTCGCATTGAAAACCGGCGATAAATATACGTTGGAATACCTTCTGCTCCGCCTCATTTATTACAATTCCGACGCCGCCGCTCTGGCGATTGCCGAGCAGATCAGCAATGTCGAGAGCAAATTTGTCGAGCTGATGAATGCCAAGGCTGTCAGTTATACGCTGGGCAATACGGTCTATCTCAATTGCACAGGCAGAGCCGTGTATCAAGACGCGCAGACGACGATCGGCTCGGCGGACAACGACGGCGGCCTGACGGCAGCGCCGGTGCCGCTGCAGTATACGACGACGACCGATCTGGCCCGTCTGGTTTCTTATGCCATGCTCGATACAAATTTCTCCAAATTGATACGCAAGAGCAGCGAATACCTGGTGCTGGGTGGCGAAACGCTGGTGCCGATGCGCAATGAAGTGCAGTCTATCTGGACTTTATCCGAGGACCAAATAACCGGCGCGCTTTATTGTGAATCGGAGAATCAGGCTTATATGGTCGCCGTCGGCAAAATCAACGATATCAGCATTATCCTGATAACCGCCGCCGGTTTGCCGGCTCAGCGGTACAACGACGCGCTGGGCCTGGTAAAAAGCTGCGCCGCGACTTATGTCCAGACGCCTCTGGTCGAAGCGGGCGAAGCGTTTTCCAGTGAAAAAGAGAAAACCGTCGACGGCGAGGATTTTGGCTTGGTTTATAAAAAAACCGTCTTATACATCCATCCCATCAACGACGATTTTTTGGAATCCAATATCCAATACCAGTCTTTCGGCCCGCACAGCCGGCCGATCGAGCAAAGCCTGACCGTCGGCCAGGTCATCTTCCATTTGAAGGACGGCACTTCGATCGCTGTCGACGTCAGCCCCGACCGGCAGATTTTATCCAATATAACCCTGCTCAACCAAGCGCTCAACGTCCTGCAGAATAACAATAACCTCTTTTATATCCTGCTGGCCGCCAGTTCCATTCTGCTCATCTGGATGTTTGTCCTGGCAGTCGCCAAAGTAACCCGGCTGGTCCGGCTGACCTTGCTGGTCATTTTCGAAAAGCGCAGCCGCCGCTGACCGATGAGCCATAGACGACATGCCCGACGACCGCCAATCGGCCGTTAATTTTTACGCCGTAAGCGGACACAGTAAAATTGAATCAACAGGGACAGAGCATAATCATAAATGATCATCGCCGCAATCAGCAAGACCGGAAGAACCGGCCAAACCCAAAGGCCGTACCGGGCAGCCAGATTCTGCGCCGGTTTGAATAAAAACATGGTTGCCGACGCCAATCCCAGCACAAATCCCGCGGCATTGCGGATCAGCCAGGCCATAACCTGCTTGAAGCGCCGGTCGCAGACCGCGCGCAGCAGCGGGTAAAGGCCGAAAAACAGGATGAACGGCCAGCTTTGCGTCCATCCCGGATAAGCCAGACTGATTAAAGCGGCCGCCAGATAAACCAACGTGGCTTTGCGTTCTTCCAGTTCGACAACCGCGGCGGCGATGCACAGTGATGTCAGGGAATAAAGAGCTAAATTGGCCGTCGGCGACAAGGCCGCGGCAACTAAAAAACAAAGCGTCAATGCCGCCAGCATGCCGCCCCAGCTTACATTGCGCGTCATGTGCCGCAAAGGGTCAGCAGCAGCCACAGAGGTCACCGCCCATGCACTCGCAGCAGGAGTCGGCACAACACAAGCAACTTAATGAATTGCAGATATCATTGCCGCTTGGCCCGTTCTGGCTGTAATACGGTCCGCTGCGCTGGCGCCATTGCTGCTGCTGCCATTGCCGCCGGTCCTGCCAGGCTTGATTTTGCTGCCAGGTCTGCTCCGTTTCGCCGGACGCCGTATTCTGCTGGTTGGCCGACCGGCTGTTGGGATTCGTCAACTGGTCGTATGCCTCGTTGATCTCCTGCATTTTTTCCTTGGCCAGATTTTCCAATGGATGATTTTTATAATTATCCGGATGGTATTGCTTGACCAGATTGCGATAAGCCTTCTTAATTTCATCAGCCGATGCGCCCGGCGAAACGCCGAGAACTTCATAGGGTGATTTTGCCATAATCTTTTATCCTTTCACGTCAATCCCTACAGACGGCCCAGTTTTTGGCCGGACATCACCTGCTGCCGGACGGCCGGCAGCCCCTGTGTCAGAACATTGGCCAGGATGGCGCTGTCCCGATAATACGGCAGCAAAGCCGCCGTACGGTTCAACGCCAGTTCCAGCTCCGCCAGTTTCTCTGTGGCTTGCTGCTCCGCCTGAGTCCGGTCGAGCCGGGCATAGGGATTCCAGTTACCATTATTGCAGTCGTCCGCCCAATCGTCAATTGCGTCCATTAAATAGATCCACTCGCCTAAATCGCGGCCGATCAAACCAACAGCCAGTTTTACATTCTGATCCAAAACAATCCGTTCGGCTGCCAGAACAAAAATTCGCTGCAGGAGCCGTCCGAAAACCGGGGCGGCTTCCGGACTCGGCGGGCCGTTTTCGATCCGGCGCAAAGCGGCCAGTTCCTCTTTCAGAATCCGTTCATATTCCGGAAAACGGCGTTTTGCCCGCCGGAAAGCCCGGTAAAAAGCGAACCGCATCAAGAAACCGCGCACGGCATGTTGATCCTGTATCTGATCGCCGGCTTTGTGCCAGGCAAAAAGAACGGTCAAGCCGGCGCCAAGTTCAAGAATAGGGCCGCCGCGGGCGATCGGTTTTTTCACCAGCGGATTCAGAATGCAGCCGGCCGGAGTGTCCGGCGGCTGCTCATCGCTTAAAGCCAGCAGCAGCAAGGCCAGCAAAGTCAGATCATAACCCGTGGCCAAACGCGGCAGCTGGCCGTAGTCATGGCCGATCTGCTTGCAGATGCCGCAATAAATCGAGCGATATCGGGTATACTCGCGCATCAGCAATTCAGGTTTCAAGGGTCGTACATAGCCAAACATCAGGCTTCCGCGATTCCTTTCTTTATACAGGCCGCTAAATCAACTATAAAAATCAACCTATATATGGTATCATATAGGGCAATCAAAAATTGAAGCATTTTTGTGAAGAATTTGGAACTAAATCTGCCGGGGGAGGCTTTTTATGATACGAAGACCGGTGAGAACCCGATTTGCGCCCAGTCCGACCGGACTGATGCATGTCGGCAATCTGCGTACCGCCCTTTATGAATATTTAATCGCCCGTTCGCAAGACGGGACTTTTGTCCTGCGCATCGAAGACACCGACCAGGAACGGTTGGTTGACGGCGCCGTGTCGGTCATCTACCAAACTCTGACGCAAGTCGGTCTCCGCCACGACGAGGGCCCGGATATCGGCGGCGCCTTCGGGCCTTATGTCCAAAGCGAGCGGAAAGCGCTGTACCGCCCTTATGCCGAGCAATTAGCCCGTGAAGGGAAAGCTTATTATTGTTTTTGCAGCAAAGAGAGACTGGATCGCCTGAAGGAAGACGCCGAAGCCGACGGCGGCCATTTCGGCGGCTATGACCGCCATTGCCGCGATTTGCCGGCCGCGGAAGTCGAAAAGCTGCTGGCCGCCGGTACGCCCTATGTCATCAGACAGAAGATGCCTTTAAGCGGTTCGACGACTTTCACCGATGCCGTTTACGGCGATATCACGGTGGACAACAGCGAGCTCGAAGATCAGATCCTTTTAAAATCCGACGGCTATCCGACCTATAATTTCGCCAATGTCATTGACGACCATGCCATGCAAATCACCCATGTCGTCCGCGGCTCCGAATACTTGTCGTCGACACCGAAGTACAATCTTCTCTATGCGGCGTTCGGCTGGGATGTGCCGACCTATGTCCACTTGCCCCTGATTGTGGGCAAAGACGGCCGCAAGCTGTCCAAACGCCACGGAGCGACCAGCTTCGCGGATCTGGTCGGCGAAGGTTATCTGCCGGCGGCGATCATCAATTATATCGCCCTGCTCGGTTGGTGCCCGAAAGATACGCGTGAGCTTTTTACGCTGGACGAGCTGTGCCGGGTCTTCTCGATCGACGGTATCAGCAAATCGCCTTCCGTTTTTGACTACGACAAATTGGATTGGTTCAATGCCGAATACCTGCGGGCGATGGAACCTTCGGCTTTTCTGGAGCTGATCCGGCCTGATCTGGACCGGGCGTTCGCCGGACGGCCTTATGAGGCGCCACTTTTGGCTGAAACGCTCCAGCCGCGGCTGATCCGTCTGACCCAGCTGCCGGCGATGATTCATTTTCTTGTTGAACGGCAAGAATATCCGCTGGATCTCTTTTTCAACAAGAAAAACAAAGTATCGCCGGAGCAGGCGAAGACTGTTTTGCCGGTTATCCGGCAGGAGCTGGCCGATCTGCCGGCTTGGACACGCGAAACAGTTCATGATTCGCTGATGGCTCTGGCGACCAGGCTGCAGGTGAAAACCGGCCAGGTCATGTGGCCGCTCCGGATCGCTTTGTCCGGCCAGGAAATAACGCCGGGCGGAGCTATCGAAATCGCCGTCGTTCTGGGACGCGAAGAATCCCTGGCACGTCTGCAGCTGGCTATTGAACGCCTGAACGAACAACCGTAATCCGCAGTCGGAAGGAGAGCTACCCTATGAGCGCTGAATCAACGCCGGTCACGCCGGAGACAGAATCCACGCCAAACAATTTCATTCATGAGATAATCCTGCAGGATCTTGCGCCGGGCGGGCGCTGCGCCGGTCAGACCGTCCATACGCGTTTTCCGCCGGAACCGAATGGCTATCTCCACATCGGCCACGCCAAAGCGATCGTCATCGATTTCGGCACGGCTGAGAAATTCGGCGGTTTATGCAATCTCCGGATGGACGACACCAATCCGAGCCGTGAGGACGTCGAATATGTCGAATCCATCCAGGAGGACATCCGCTGGCTGGGTTATGACTGGGGCGACCGTTTCTATTACGCGTCGGATTATTTTCCCCAGACTTATGAGTATGCCTGCCGCCTGATTGAAAAAGGCTTGGCTTATGTTTGCGAGCTGACGCCGGATCAGATCCGCGAAACCCGGGGCACCCTGACAACACCCGCCACCCCAAGCCCTTACCGCGACCGGCCGGCCACGGAAAGCCTCGACCTCTTCCGACGGATGAAAGAAGGCGAATTTCCGGACGGATCCATGACCCTGCGGGCGAAAATCGACTTGAACTCCGGCAATTTCAACATGCGCGATCCGGTCATTTATCGGATTCTGCGCGTCAACCATCATCATACCGTCGCCGCCTGGTGCATCTATCCGATGTATGATTTTGCCCACCCGATCGAAGATGCGATCGAAGGCATCACCCATTCCTTATGTTCGCTCGAGTTCGAGGATCACCGCCCTCTTTACGACTGGGTCATCGAGCATATCGACGCGCCGGCCAAACCCCGCCAGATCGAATTCGCCCGCCTGGGCATCAACCACACGGTCATGAGTAAGCGCAAGCTTCGTCTTCTGGTTGAGACCGGCCGGGTTTCCGGCTGGGACGATCCGCGCATGCCTACTTTGTGCGGTCTGCGCCGCCGCGGCTATACACCGGCGTCAATCCGCTCCTTCATCGAACGCATCGGCGTTTCCAAGGTCAACAGCACAGTCGACTATGGTTTTCTGGAGCATTGCCTGCGTGAGGATCTAAACGCGAATGCCCCGCGGATCATGAGCGTACTCAAACCGATCCGCCTGATCCTCGACAACTATCCTGCCGGGCAGATCGAACAGTTTGAAATCGAAAACAATCCCGAGCGGCCGGAAACCGGAACCCGCACGGTATCCTTTTCCCGCGAACTCTGGATCGACGCCGACGATTTTCAGGAGCAGCCGGCCAAAGGCTATTTTCGCTTGTACCCCGGGAATGAAGTCCGTTTGAAAACCGCTTATATCATCCGCTGCACCGGCTGTGTCCGCGATGCCGACGGTCGCATTCTTGAAATACACGCCGATTACGATCCGGCATCACGCGGCGGCAACGCGGCGGACGGGCGGAAAATCAAAGGCACCATCCACTGGGTCGACGCGCAAACAGCTGTCGACGCCGAAGTACGGCTATATGACAACCTGTTTGACATCGAGGATCCGGACTCGGCCGACTGCAATTATCTAGAGCATCTGAATCCTGATTCCCTGGTTGTTTTAACCGGCTGCAAAATGGAAGCTTCCGTCAAAGGGCTGACCGCCCCGGCGGCTTTCCAGTTTTTGCGCCACGGCTATTTTTGTCTGGACGCCCTGGACAACAAACCGGACGCCCTGGTTTTCAACCGCTCGGTTTCACTGAAAGACAGCTACCGCGGCAAAGCCTGATCGTCGAACGAGGTGCATGCTTATGCTGGATTTTACGTATTACAGCCCGACCCGTTTTGTATTCGGAGCCGGCCGGGAAAATGAAGCCGGCCGGCTGGCCAAAGATTGCGGCGCCAAGCGCGTCCTGATTCATTACGGCGGCGGTTCGGCCGTCCGCAGCGGCCTTTTGACGCGCGTCCGCCACTCCCTGGATGAAGCCGGCCTCGCCTGGACAGAATTGGGCGGCGTCGTCCCGAATCCGCGTGACACGCTGGTTTACCAAGGTATCGATCTCTGCCGCCGCGAGCAAATCGATCTGGTTTTAGCCGTCGGCGGCGGCAGCGTTCTGGATTCCGCCAAAGCAATTGCTCTCGGCTCTTGTTATGACGGCGATTTCTGGGATCTTTTCAGCCAGGCGGCCAAGCCGCAACGCCGGCTGAGCTTGGGCACCATCATCACCTTAGCGGCAACCGGTTCCGAAGGTTCCAACAGCGCAGTGATCACCCGTTCGGCGGAAAATCTCAAACGCGGCCTGCGCAGCGACTTGAACCGGCCGGATTTTTCCATTATCAATCCGGAATTAACCTTCGGTCTGCCCGCCTGGCCTTTGGCCTGCGGCGCGGCCGATATTCTTTCTCATGTTTTCGAGCGCTATTTTACTCGCGTCCCCGAAGTCGCGTTATCGGACCGGCTTTGCGAAGCGGTCATGACGACCGTGCTGGAAGCGGCGCCTCTAGCGCTCAGCAATCCGCAGGCATATGGGCCCCGAGCCGACCTGATGTGGGCTTCGACCATTGCTCACGTCGGACTTCTAGGCATGGGACGGCAGGAGGACTGGAGCGTTCACGCTTTGGAACATGAGCTGAGCGGATTGTACGATGTTGCCCACGGCGCCGGTTTAGCAGCTTTGTATCCGGCCTGGATGCAATATGTACAACCGCATGATCCCGGTCGTTTCGATCAATGGGCAGTTCGGGTGCTGGGTGCCGAAAACGGACCGGACGGCATAAAACGTCTGGCCGCCATCTTCCGTTCCTGGGGTTTGCCGGTCAACCTGCGTAGTTTGGGCGTCCCGCACGAAGATCTGCCGCGTCTGGCCAGCCGGGTCAAACGAAATCCGGACGGCAGCTGCGGTTTTTATCTGCCGCTTCGGGACGCCGATATCGCGGCGATATACAAACTGGCCTACGACTGGAACGAAATCGATTGAATTTTGTGGCAAAAAGACCGCTGCCCGGGTTTTCGGTCCCGGGCAGCGGTTTTTTATTTAACGCCGAAACGATAAATGGTCGTATGCCGGTAAGGTTGCCCGGCGTCAAAGACCGGGCTGGGGAAATGCGGATGACGCAGCGAGTTCGGATAAAACTGCGTTTCCAGGCAAAATCCGTTGCGATAATCATAACGGACGCCTTCTTTGCCGTTGCCGGGTTTAAGGAAATTTCCGCTGTAGAACTGAACGCCGGGCAAGGTTGTTTCCACGGACATCGTCCGGCCGCTCTTGGGATCATAAGCTTCGGCACAGGGTTTAAGTTCACCCAGCGGGCCGCGGATGATAAAGTTATGGTCATAGCCCTGACCGGCGGCAATCATCGGATCGTTACTGTTTATGTCGCGGCCGATCGGCTTAAACTGGCGAAAATCAAGTGCTGTTCCGGCTACATCGGCTATTTCACCGGTTGGTGTGCATTCGTTGTTAATGACGGTGAACCGGTCGGAATGCAATTTCAGCTCATGCCGGAGAATAGTGCCGCTGCCTTGGCCGGCCAGATTGAAATATGAATGGTTGGTCAGATTGATGACCGTCTTCCGGTCGGCCAGCGCTTCGTAGCGGATGATCAGAGCATGATCCGCCGTCAGCGTATATAATACCTGAACGTCGAGATTACCCGGATATCCTTCTTCGCCGTCGGCGCTGCGGTAATAGAAACGAACCGAAGGACCGTCTGCCGACTCAAAAGCGTCGGTCAGCCATACCGCCTTGTCGAATCCCTTCAAGCCGCCGTGCAGATGATTGCGGCCGTCATTGCGCGCCAGCTGATAATGCCGGCCGTCCAGGTCGAAGCACGCGTCTTCGATCCGGTTGCCATGACGGCCGATCAAAGCGCCGAAATAGGCATTAGTCGGGCCTTCATATCCGGCAAGATCATCAAAGCCGAGTACGATGTCCTGCAGCTGGCCGCTGCGGTCCGGCATCAACAGGCGCTGCAGAATACCGCCGTAAGACAGCAGGGTGCAGAAAGTTCCGTCAGCCTGGCCTAATGTTATACTTTGTACCGGCCGGCCATCTTGTGTTTTTCCAAAATCGCAAATGGTTATACTCATGGTCTTTTCACCTCAGCGCAAGAATTCCGGACAGCGCCGGTTCATCACTTTATCCATCAAACCGCTAGATCGCCCGAATGTCAAGTGTCCGGGCTAAATGGCGCCATAAGCGGTGTCCGGATCCTGGTTGCTGTAAAGCCGGACCGGGATGCCCAGATCGACCAGATGCTTGCAAAACAGACGTTCGATCAAGGGTTCGGCGACCCGCCGGGTAAAAGTTAAAATGAGATCACCGTCATAACTCAAAACGGCGCCGTTGATCCAATTGGACAACGATGGGCCCATCATAACCTCAAAATCCGCGACATAAGGCCGCATCGGCTCCGGCAACTGGATCTGGCCCACATTGGTCATGGTGCTGGTTATGCGGCTGTCTCCATAAAACAGATAAGCCAGCTTGAGAATCCGATTTTTAATAAATAGCGGAATCAGGCGCGCCGCCAGTAAACGTTCGTTATAAATATTGGTATACATCTGGGCGTTCAAATACTTTTCATTTGTATTAATGCGCATATAGTGATGAACTTCATTCAAGATTTCCTCGAAGGAGAAAGTGCCAAAAGCCTGATTGATCGTCGGACTGACCCGCAAAAAGAAATTGCGCAGCGTCCTGCTGGGATAAAAGCGCCGCATGTTCACCGGCACCGCGATGACAACCGGCTTGGTGTGGCGCCGCTCCTCCGCCCGCTGCAGCTGGCAGAAGGCGTCCATGTACAAAGCCACCAGCAGATCATTCAAGGTCACATGGTAATCCGCCGCCAGCTTTTTCATGGCTTCAAGCGGCATGCGCGCCGTAATGACGTTGATTCGTCCCATCGGCTCGGCCGTACCGATCAAATGGTACGCTCTCGGCTGACGCCGGCTGCGCTGTTTCGTCGGACGGGCATATTTTAAATAACTGTCCTCCATTTCTTCAGCTGCAGCCGGTTCGGCAATATTAAGAATACCGTTTGTACAAGGGATTTCCAGATTTAGCAGCAAGGTGAGATAACGGGCGGCCAACGTTTTCAAAAAGACCAGGCCGCCGGTGCCGTCGGTCAGCGAATGAAAAACTTCAACGGAAACACGCCGGTTATAATATAGGACCCGGAATAGAAAGCCCTGGTTGTTCTTCCGGTAAAGGCGCCGGCAAGGATAGCGGGTGTCCGGATAAACCTGCGGTTTGGCCGGATTGGGTTCCAGATAATACCAAAATAATCCCGGCTTCAGTTTCATGGAAAAATGAGGAAACCGCGGCAGGATATCCCATAAAGCCTGCTGCAGAACCTGTGGATCAACAGGATCCCGAAAACGGATCGACAGACGGAAAACCGCCGAAACCTTGCCGGTTTTTATCGCCGGGAATATTTTCCCCGAATTATCCAGCGGATACCAGGTCTGAGCCTGTCCGCGGTGCTTATTCAACGAAGCCGGATCATGACTCATCAACACGCCTTCTTTCTGAAGCAGCGCCGTTCTCTTCTTCGATCCCGGCAAACTGGCTGCGCAGAATAGCCGCGTAACGGCCGTTTTTCTGCAGCAGCTGCCGGTGGGTGCCCTGTTCGACGATATGCCCTTGATCCATCACCAGAATCAGGTCGGCTTCGCGAATCGTCGACAGGCGGTGGGCAATGATGAAGCAGGTTCTTCCCTGCTGCAATTTTTTCATAGCTTGCTGGATCCGGATTTCTGTTCCGGTATCGACATTGGATGTCGCCTCATCAAGGATCAGCAAAGGCGGAGCGCATAAAAAAGCGCGCGCTATCGTCAACAATTGCTGCTGGCCTTGCGACAAATGGCTGCTGCCGGGACCGATCACCGTGTCGTAGCCCTGGGGCAGCCGGCGGATAAAACTGTGGGCGCTGGCTGCGCGGGCTGCCTGCTCCACGGCTTCGCGGCCGGCGTCCGGCCGTCCGAAGGCGATATTCTCATGGACTGTGCCGGTAAAGATCCAGGATTCCTGCAAAACCATGCCGAACGAACGGCGAAGGCTGTCCCGGTTCACTTGGCTGATATCTTGTCCGTCGATTAAAATCCGTCCCCGGCCGACCGGATAAAAGCGCAGCAGCAGATTAACCAAGGTTGTCTTCCCGGCGCCTGTCGGACCGACAATGGCGACCAGCCGGCCGGCTTTAATCTGCAGATTAAGATTTTCGATCAACGGCCGCCGGATATTATAGGCGAAAGAAACGTCCTGAAAGGCAACTTCACCGCGCCGGACCACAAGATCCGGACGTTTTTCATCATCCGGATCTTCGATCTCCAGATCGGCCAATTCAAAAACACGCCGGGCCGAAGCAATCGCGGACTGCAGTTGAGCCGCCATGCCGGTCACTTCATTGATCGGCTTGGCAAACTGCGTGGCATAAGCCAGAAAGCTGGCAATGCTGCCGACGGTCAGGCGGCCGCCGATCGCCAGGATACTCGACAATATGGCAACCGAGATATACGCGACATGATTGACCAGACGGGTCGTCGGATTGGTCAGCGATGAATAGAATTGAGCCTTCTGGCCGCTGATGTACAAACGGTTATTGATCTCCGCGTAACGCCGCATTACCTGCTCCTGATAGCCAAAAGCCCGGACGACCGGCAGCCCGCCGATCATTTCCTCAGCCAGGCCGCTGAGTTCGCCGGCCGTTTCCGATTGTTCGCGGAATTTCTGCCGCGAGCTGCGGGATATGGCGCCGGCCAGTTTAAAAGACGCCGGCGTCAACGCCAGAATAATCAGGGTAATCCAGGGATTGAGCGCCAGCATGAAAATCAGGGACCCGACCAGAGTCACCAAACCGGAAAAAGCTTGCGACAACCCGGTGAGCAGGCCGTCGGCCAAAGCGTCGAGATCCTGAGTCAGCCGGCTGACCCAGTCGCCGTGGCTGTGCTGGTCAAGATCCTTGAGCGGCAGCAGGGTAATCCGGTCAAAGCAAGTATAGCGCAGCCGGCGGATGACCTCACTGGACAAAATCGTTGTCAAAACGCCCATCAGCCATTGAAAGAGGCTGGCCGCCGCGTAGAGCGCCAGTAAAAGCAGTACATAGCGGCTTAACGGCTGCCATTGGATCTGCCCGGGTCCCGCCATCTGGTCGATCGCCCGGCCGATCAGCCAGGGGCCCATCAGCATCGCTCCGTTGGCCAGAAGCGCCAAAGCGATGATCGAAGCCAGAAGAAACCAGTGACGGCTCATCAGCTTGATCAGCCGCAGAAAAACGGGATCCGGCCGGCGAAAAGCAATCTTGGATCGCTTAACCATAACCGGCCTCCTTTCCGTCATCCGGAACAGCGGCAGCCGCGGTGGCCGGAATATCCGTCCATTCATCATCGCTGCCGATCTGCGACCGGTACAGTTCCCGGTAAGCTTTATTTTCCAGCAGCAGCCGGCGATGGGTTCCCAAACCGACCGGCCGGCCGTCGTCAAGCACCAGAATCTGGTCGGCATCTCTGACGGCGGCGATCCGCTGCGAGATCAACAGGCAGGTCAAACCCGCAAAGGCCGGGCTTTCGGCCAAAGCGCGGCGAAAAGCCGCGTCCGTTTCATAATCGAGCGCGCTCGTGCTGTCGTCGAGGATCAGCAAGGACGGCCGCCGCAGCAAAGCCCGTGCCAGGGTCAGCCGCTGCCGCTGGCCGCCGGAGAAATTGCGGCCGCCCCGTTCAACACGCGTTTGCAAACCCAACTCCAGCCTGCGGATGAAACCGGAAGCTTGAGCTATGTCCAAAGCCTGCCACAAATCCGCATCAGTGGCGTCATGATTGGCCATCCGCAGATTATCGGCAATCGTACCGCTGAAAAGCTGGGCCTGCTGCGGCACGATGGACAGCATCGCTATGAGCGCGGCTTCGGAATAATCGCGAATATCGCGGCCGGCCAGATAAATGACGCCGGAATCGATCGGCCACATCCGGTACAAAAGCCAGGCCAAAGTCGATTTGCCCGAACCGGTCGGGCCGATAATCCCCAATGTGCAGCCTCTATTAACAGTCAGACTAAAATCCTGGAACAGAAAATCCTGTGCCGCCGGATAACGGAAAGATACATGATCATAAACCAGCAAGGGTTCGCCCGGACGGACAGCCGGCGGACAGCCGGATTCATTGCCGACCGGCTGTTCATCCGCGGCAAAGACTTCCTCCACGCGCAAAGCGGCGGCATAAGCCCGTGTATAAAGCAGGACAAGGTTTGCCAAAACAATCAGCGCCAGGAGAATTTGTCCCAGATAATTGGTAAACGCGATGATCTGCCCGCGAGTTACGGCGCCCGTATCGGCCCGGAAGCCACCAAACCAGATCACGGCCACAACAGCGGCGTTCAGGATCAATTGAGTGGCCGGATTCAGCAGATTAGCCACCTTGCCGACGCGGATCATCGTCTGGGCCAGATCGTCATTAACCGCGGTAAAGCGTCTGTTTTCCCTTTTTCTTTGAGCAAATGCCCGTACGACGCGAACACCGTCCAGATGTTCAAGCAGCATTCGCGACAGACGGTCCCCTTTGCTTTGAATCTGACGATACAATGGTATAGCGCGGAACATAACACCGTACAGGATCAAGATGAAAAGCGGCAAAACCAGCAGAAAAACCAGCGACAGCCGCCGATCGATCGTTAAAGCCATGATCAGGCCGCCGATACTGAGGAAAGGCGCCCGTACGACCAGCCGAATCAGCATGGCAACGGCTTGTTGCAAGAGATTGATGTCGCCGCCGAGGCGGTTGACCAGAGATGAAGTGCCGAAGCGGTCCAGTTCAGCCGCCGGCAGCCGATTGATTTTCGCGAAGAGCGCATTACGGACAGCCGTGCCGTACCCTTGCGAGGCAAACGACGCCGTATACTGGCAGATCAGAGCACAGCCCAGGCCGGCTACGGCCAGAACCAAACACAGAATCCCATAATTCCAAACCAAGCCGACATCATGGCCGGCAACACCGAGATCGACCATCCGGGCAACCAGCAGCGGCAGATAGAGTTCCAGAACGGCTTCCGCTAATTTGAAAGCTGGGCCGATCA
>CAYRWC010000028.1:0-15041 GCA_964427795.1 uncultured Oscillospiraceae bacterium
GCAACAGTTGTACGGCCGGTTATAAAGCGCTGTGGAACAAGCGGCGCGGTTACCCGGAACCTGCCTTTTTTAAAGCGCTGGATCCGCGGCTGGAACATGTTGTCGACGAAAAATTGTCCCGCGATGTTTATCCGATCGGCAGCAAAGCAGGAGAGATAACGCCGGCCGCCGCCGCTTTAACCGGTTTGCTGCCGGGAACGGCGGTGGCCGTCGGCAATGTCGACGCTCATGTGGCGGTGCCGGCAGTCGGCATTACAGAAGCAGGACAGATGCTGATGATTATGGGCACTTCAACCTGTCACATCTTGCTTGGCCGGGAAGAAATCAATGTGCCCGGCATATGCGGCGTTGTCGAGGACGGCGTTTTGCCGGGTTATCTGGGTTATGAGGCCGGTCAAGGCTGCGTAGGCGACCATTTCGACTGGTTTGTCCGCCATTGTGTTCCGCCGGCTTATCATCAGGAAGCAGCGGAACGCCAGATCAGCCTGCACCGGGTTCTGCGCGAGAAAGCCATGCTTTTGGAACCTGGCGAGTCCGGATTGCTGGCGCTTGATTGGTGGAACGGCAACCGTTCGGTCTTGGTTGACGGCGATCTGAGCGGCATGATGCTGGGGATGACACTGGCGACAAAACCGGAAGAGCTCTACCGCGCGTTAATTGAGGCGACCGCTTTCGGCACACGGATGATTATCGACACCTTTGAGCAAAACGGGCTGCCGATACATGAGCTTTTTGCCTGTGGCGGTATTGCTGCCAAGGATCCTTTTATGATGCAGATATATGCCGATGTGACAAAAAGGGAGATTCGGATTTCCGACAGCCTGCAGACCGTTGCGCTGGGCGCCGCCATGTTTGGCGCCGTGGCCGCAGGCAAGGCCAGGGGCGGGTACGACAGTATTTTTGACGCGGCGCGGGTGATGCCACGGCTGAAAGACATCGTTTACCGGCCGATCGAAAAACACGCGGCTATTTATGAATTGCTTTATGCAGAATACCGCCGGCTGCACGATTATTTTGGACGCGGAGAAAATGATGTCATGAAACGCGTAAAATCGATCAAATTGTCGGCCAGGATGAACGGTTGATGAAGAAGCGGCCGTGCCCGGCGCGGCCGTATAAGGTAAAAAAGGCAAGGAGGATTATTATGTCGGAGCTATTTTCATTGAACAACATTCCCGAAGTAAAACCAGGCTTGGTGGCTGTTAGCAGAGATTGTTTCCCCAAGAAGCTTTCCCGCGACCGGCGCGACGAAATAATGAAAGGATTGGCAGCAGGTCATGTTGCTGCCGTTTGCGCGGAAACGATTGTCGAAAATGAGTCGGATGCCGTTCGGGCGATAGCGGAGCTTCAGGCCGCGGGAGCCAACGCGTTGGTGGTTTATTTGGGCAATTTTGGTCCCGAAGGTCCGGAAACCCTGCTGATAAAGCTTTTTCAAGGCCCGGCCATGCTGGCCGCCGCTGCCGAGGAAAGCCGTGAGAATCTGGTTGGCGGCCGCGGGGATGCATTATGCGGCTTATTGAACGCTTCTTACAATTTGGGCCTGCGTAATCTGCGCGCCTATATACCGGAGAATCCTGTCGGCGACGCCGCAGCAGTTTGTGATATGATCCGGTCTTTTATACCGGTAGCCCGCGCGGTGATCGGCGTCCGCAGCCTGAAGGTCATCAGCTTCGGACCGCGTCCTTTCGATCTTCTGGCTTGCAATGCGCCGATCAAAGGCCTATATGATTTAGGCGCGACGGTTCAGGAAAATTCGGAGCTTGATTTGCTGGTAGCTTATCACAAGCATGACCACGATCCGCGCATCCCGTCGGTTATAGCCGATATGGCGGCCGAGCTGGGTTCCGGGAATGATTATCCCGGCATCCTCGAGCGGCTGGCGCAATATGAATTGACTCTGATCGATTGGTATGAAGCGAATAAAGGCGCATCAGCCAGTGTAGTTTTCGCCAACAAATGTTGGCCTGCTTTCCAAACAGAATTCAAATTTGTTCCTTGCTATGTCAACAGCCGCCTCTGCGCGCGCGGGATCCCGGTCGCCTGTGAAACCGATCTTTACGGCGCCCTGTCGGAATTTATTCTGGCTTGCGCAACGCTGGATGTTCCGACGCTGCTCGATATCAACAACAGCGTGCCCCCGGATTTGATCGCCGCCGATCCGCATGCCTTGAAAGGATACAAACCGGCGGACCTGGTGATGAATTTCCACTGCGGCAACACGGCTATGTGCAACCTGAAACCGGGTACGGCCGGCATGAAGTACCAGCTGATCATGAAGAGCTTGCTGGAACCGGACGGAGAACCGGATATCACGCGCGGCACGCTGGACGGGCGCCTGAAACCGGGCAGCGCGACCTTATACCGTCTGCAGTCGACTGCCGACGGCCGTCTGCGCAGTTATATTGCCGAAGGCGAGGTTCTGGATCTCGACCCGCGTTCATTCGGATCAATCGGCATTTTCGCCATCCCGGAATTTGCCCGCTTCTATCGCAATGTTCTGATTGAAAAACAGTATCCGCATCATGCCGGCGTTATATTCCGCAGAGCCGGCCGGGCTTTATTCGCGATCAACCGCTATCTGGGCGTGGAAGATGTCGATTATAATCAGCCGGCCGGTTGTTTGTATCCCGGCGAAAATCCGTTTGCCTGACGGATGAAGGAGGTGCCGCAATGGAAGACCGCTTGATCGAAGAAGCCCTGCAGGCCAATCTGGCCTTGCCGGCGCACAGACTGGTTGTGTTTACCTGGGGCAATGTCAGCGCTATTGACCGCGAGCGCGGCTTGATTGCCATTAAACCGAGCGGCGTGCCTTATGACAAACTGGAAGCCCGCCATATGGTGGTGGTTGATTTGTCCGGCAAGGTCGTCAGCGGCACATACCGGCCCAGCAGCGATACGGCGACACATTTGGAGCTTTACAAGAATTTTCCGGATATCGGCGGCGTTGTCCACACCCATTCCCGCTGGGCAACGGCCTGGGCGCAGGCCGGCCTCGATTTGCCGGCCATGGGGACGACTCATGCCGATTATTTTTATGGCAGCATTCCCTGTACGCGGAATCTTGCCGCCGAGGAAATCGAGACGGATTATGAACGCCATACCGGCAGCGTCATCGTTGAAACCTTCCGGCAGCGGGGGCTGAGCCCGGAAGCGATCCCCGGCGTTCTGGTTGCCGGCCACGGTCCGTTTACCTGGGGCGGCGACGCGCTGGAGGCGGTATACCATGCCGTCGTACTCGAAGAATGTGCGATGATGGCTTTGCAGACCCGGCTTTTGAATCCGGCCCAGCCGGCTATCAGTCAGAATCTTCTGGATAAGCATTATCTGCGCAAACATGGCAGCGACGCTTATTACGGTCAATGAACGGCCCGGAGCCGCGGCGTGAACCTGCCTGAAGCCGCGGCCGGCCGCAGCCGGCGAGGTCTTGGCAAAAGAACCGTTTGCTCATTGACCGCATTTGGGATACAATAAAACAGACTGAAAAGTTTGACGGTCAAAGTTCAAGGTCGGTTGGAGGTATTTCTGATATGACTGGACCCTGGTTGGAGCACTACGATCCTTGGTTCAAGCCCTCATTGAATTATCCGGAACAGACTTTATATGAACGGGTAGCCCATTCCGCGCGGCGGTTTCCCGATTATCCGGCTCTGTCTTTTATGGGAACGCGCATCAGTTATGAACGTTTATTAACGCTGATCGATCAGGCCGCGGCCTGCCTCAAAAAACTCGGTCTGCAAGCCGGCGACGTGGCGACTCTGTGTTTGCCAAATACGCCTCATGCTGTAATTTTCTTTTATGCCGTCAATCAATTGGGCGGGATCTGCAACATGGTCCATCCATTGACCCCGGCTGAAGAATTGTCCCATTATATCCGTACGACGAGCAGCGATTACCTGATTATTCTCGACGCTATGCTGACAAAGCATACCGAGATGCTGGAGCAGTCGCGCCTGAAAAAAACCTTGGTCTGTTCAATTATGGATTTTTTGAACGCCGGGCTGAAGGTCGGCTTTTTCCTGACCAAGGGACGGAAAATTGCCGCGGCGCCCAAAAAAGACTTTTACATGAAATGGAGCAGCTTTATGGAACTGGCGCCGCCAGGCGCTTATATCCGCTGCCGCGGCGCTCATGATTGCGCGGTTTATCTGCACAGCGGCGGAACCACCGGCAGTCCGAAAACGATCATGCTGTCTTCATTCAATTTTAACGTTCTGGCTACTCAAGGCCCGCAGATCGTTGGTTATCCGGTCAATGACCAATTCGACCCGGCTGGATTGTCGATGGTGACCATCCTGCCGCTTTTTCACGGCTTCGGCCTTTGCATGGGCATGCATAGCATGCTGGCCAACGGCATGCTGGCTATCCTGGTTCCGCAATTTTCACCCGAAGTTCTGGCGGAAATCATCATCAAAGAAAGACCGTCGTTCATTGCGGCTGTCCCGACTTTATTTGAGGGCATTTTAAAGAACCCCAAGCTGAAGAAAGCCGATTTGTCCTGCCTGAAGGCGGTTTTCTGCGGCGGCGATTCGCTGCCGACCGATTTAAAGCGGCGGTTTGACGATTTTGTCCGGAATCATAACGGAACCTGTACGCTGCGGGAAGGATATGGCTTGACCGAAACGGTAACGGTTTGCGCGGTTAATCCAATGCTGGATGCCCGCATGAATGCCGTCGGCGTTCCTTTGGCCGATGTGCGGATGAAAGTGGTGCAGCCGGGCACTTTCCAGGAAGTTGAATCCGGACAGGACGGCGAATTCTGCATTCACGCGCCGACGATGATGCTGGGATATCTGAATGATCCGGAAGCGACTGCCGAGACTATGCGTCTGCATGATGACGGCTTGCGCTGGATTCATACGGGCGATTTCGGCTCGATGGACGCCGACGGCTTTTTCCACTTCAAGCAGCGCATCAAGCGGATCTTGAAAGTGTCCGGCATACCGGTGTTCCCTTCGCAGATCGAAGATGTCGTCACGGCGATTCCCGGCGTCCGGATGGCCTGTGCCATCGGCGTGCCGCATCCGTACAAGATGCAAGTGGTTAAAGTCTTTGTTGTTCGCGAAGCTCAGGCGCCCGGTGAAGAAGAAATGCGGACCAGGATTATCAGCCAATGTGAAAAATCCTTGATTCAATATGCCGTACCGCGTGAAATTGAATTCCGCAATGATTTGCCACGCACTAAAGTCGGCAAAATCGATTTTGTTTCTCTGGAACGGATCGAAATGGAAAAACGCGGCGTCAACAACAATCCGGCGGCATCGGCAACCGCCTGAACGATCGGCGGCTTTTTCAGCTTTTTATCGGGAACGATCGGCTGATCAGACGCGGACTCCCGTCAAACACCGACGACTCCCGCTCAAACGCGGACTCCCGATCGGTCAAGCCGGAGCAGCCGGCTGCCGTTATCCCAGAGGATGGCCCGGCGTTCGTCGGCGTTCAGCGGCAATGAATTGAAGCGGGCCATTTCGGCTTCAGGATCCCACATCGGATAATCGGTGCCAAATAGAACGCGCCGGGCGCCGAACCGCCGAATCAAGCCGACGGCTTCTTCGGGACTGATAAATTTAAGCGTGCTGCTGGTATCGACCAGCAGACTGTCGATATCGGCCAGCTTATCGGCCGCTTCCTGCCACTGGCTCCATCCGCCCAAATGGGCGGCGATGATGACGGTATCCGGACATGCCTCCGCCAGCCGGCGGATTCTGTCCGGCTGCGAGTAATCGTGCCTGCTGTCGCCGGCATGCAGTAATAAAATCAGGCGTCCGGCCATTAAGCGGGCCGCATGAATCACAAAGGGCGAATCCGCTTCGATACATTGAAAATCCGGGTGCAGCTTAACGCCTTTTAATCCGGCTGCGGCGATTTGATCCAACACGGCCGCGGTTTCTTTTTCGCTCATCGCCGGATGCAAGGTGCCGAAGGCTGTAAACGACGGCTCCGTTTTTTGGCAGGAAACCATGAAACGGTTGATGGCAGCCACTTGTTCCAGCCGGGTAGCCGTGGAAAAAACGATGCTGTGCGTAATGCCGGCTTTGCGGCTGACCCGAAGCAGATCCCGTGCCGTTCCGCCTCCGCCCATCGGCAGATCATAGAACGCGCCGATGGAAACAACCGCTTTGGCGGCTACTTGCGGCGGAAACACATGCGCGTGGCAATCCAGAATCGGTTCGGATTCGCTGTTAGGCATAAACGATCTCCTTGTCCATAAACATCATCCTGTCATTTTATCGTGGTTTAACAGTCGGGACAAGGGAAAATGCCCAAGATCAAAAAGATCCGTGCGAATTCATCCTTTTTTCAGCTTGTTTTTTGATGGACGGAAACCGGCGATAATCCTGACCGGCAATTCCGGCCGGCAAACGGCAGCCCGCTTGCGCCTCGCAAGCCGGCATCGTATAATTTTCAAAAACGGGAAAACAGATAGGGATAAACGCGCCGGTTTATCCGGAGGGCTTCATGTCTGATCGAACGATGGAATATGCCGATATGAAACGCAAGCTCCGGAAACTGAAAAATCTGGAGATCAGGATACGATTTGGCTGCAATGCGCTATCGGATCAATCCGTACCGTCAAAATTGGTCTGGAACGAGTTCTTCGATCTGCGTGAAACGGACGCCGGCAGAGCGCGATATACGCTCCGACAGCTGTGCGCCATGGATAAAGAGACTTATAAACAAGTTATAGGCGAGTTCTTTTTCCATGTTTATTACCGGTTTTATCAAGATAACGGCATCATCCGCACCCGGTCTTATGATCCGGACATACTGGAGCAGCTGGATCTGCCGCTCCAGGCCGATTATTCGGCAATTAAGAAAAAATTCCGTGAATTAGCCATGAAATACCATCCCGACACCGGCGGCGATGTCGATAAATTTATTGAGTTAATGGAAAACTACAAAAAATTGATCCACTAAAGTCCGATGCCCCGTCGTCTGTTCGGCAGGTAAGACCGATGTGCGGTCATCAAGCGGACAGCCATATACATCCGGCAGCTTGCAGTCAAAAACAATAAAGCGCGGATCTTTCTTCGTAACAGACACAGATGAAAGACGATCGGCTCATTTTCGGCACAGTAATCGGAAATAAACTTAAATACATCGTTTTTAAGCGATATAACCGCGCAGAAAACAATATTATCGGTCGGTCGCGTTTCAAGTATGAGAAACGCAGTATTTCATGAAAACTGTGCAGAGGCGGGGATTCTGTAGCTGACCTCGGTAAGTACTACAGAATAGTTCATATCACAAACTTCAGCGGGATTGACCAATTGCTTTTTCCAGTACATTGTGTATCTCCTTTAATCCCGAGAGGTTGCAGTATGAGCGATGTATATCCGATGGGGTTTTGGACCTACAAATTTATTGATGAGACTTCCGAAAAGATGTTAGGATAGAGAAGAATGCAAGCGTGACTACGCACTAGCGGAAGAGGAAGCCGCTATCTTAATGATGGACCGGAGAAAGAGGACTCACAGATGGCTGAGCATCACATAGAAGAACCGGCACCGATAGTGGAATACATTAATAAACATAGGAGGGACGTTTAAATGAAAGAAACGACTGTATCCGACCGTCTATGGATATGGGGACATCCGACTAATTCGCTGATTAATCATTTCGGGCTGACAAAACCATCGAACGTGACCATTGCAGACAGTACGGAATATTTCAGTGCCAAGAACACGTTTTATATTCCAATGGGCCGGCTGTTTGAACTGAACAAGGTACAGAGCGAATTGAAAAATGCGGCCAAACTGGGATGGAGCGTGGAGGCAGATAACAAGCAGGCTTCACTGGCGAATTTGTTGGAGCACGCAAAGAAAAGCCCCAACACGGATCGGTTGATCTATGATGATTTTTTCCACCCGAATAATGGTGTCAACAACTATACGCAATACCCCCAAAGCCGGCTGAACGCAGTACATGACAGGATCAACAGCGCGGGACTCAGTATGTGGTGCGTATATTACCGCGACGATGATAACGCAGATATCGCCAGATGTTTAAATGTATTCGACGGGGTCGCATTCTGGTTTTGGAAAGAGCCTGAAGAAGCAGACTATCATACTCAGATCGAGCGTTTCTTTGATGACACAAGGGATAAGCAACGGATGATAGGCTGCTATCTATATAACTTCGGGCTTGAGAAGGAGGCTGATCCAGACATGGTGACTTACCAGCTGGACAATGGACTGGAATATATGAGACAAGGCTTGGCAGAGGGGATAATCCTGCATACGAACGCGGTCGGTGACATGGGTTTTAGGGGTTATGAAGCCGCGAAAATCTGGACGGACGCGCATAAGGATGATCGGATTCTTTTTTAGCATCGCAGTCCGGAATCAAGGCGCATCAATGTGGTCGGCGTTACTAACCAAGACCGGTCATCCTTCAAGATCAGTCTTGGTGATGTGGAATGATTCTTCGATATGGAGATTTTTTATATGAAGACAATTGTCATTGATGCTATTGGTAGAGATATCTCTGCAATCAGCTTGGGCTTAGCTGAAATCGGAGCGGGGATTTCCGAACAGGACAGCTTTAAGCTGTTGGACGCTTATCTGGATATGGGCGGAAACCTTTTGGATACTGCTCGCGTGTATTCTGACTGGATACCAGGTGAGCCAGGTCGCAGTGAGCGTGTGTTGGGCGACTGGCTGACTTCACGTGCCAACAGGAACCAAGTGATACTTGCAACGAAGGGAGGGCACCCGAGGCTTGAATCAATGTATATGCCGCGAATGTCCAAATCCGAGGTAGAAAATGATTTAAACCTTAGCTTGAAGGCATTGCGCGTTGATAACATAGACCTTTACTACCTGCACCGGGATGACAAGACCAAATCTGTTGAAGAAATACTGTCGATGCTTGAAGACTTTACACAAGCGGGGAAGATACGCCGATATGCCTGCTCCAATTGGTGTGCAGACCGCATGCAGGAGGCAACCGATTGCGCACTTGCACACGGTTGGCGTGGTTTTGCTGCAAACCAAATCTTTTGGAACCTTGGATGTGAAAACATTACCGGAAAACTGGACGACACCTTAACGGTTTTTAATGAACCAATGCGCCTTGCGCTTAAACGTACAGGCATGCTGGCCTCGGCGTACTCCTCACAAGCCGGAGGTTTTTTTTCCAAGCTGGACAGGGGAGATGATGTCTCCCATAGTATCTATAATACAAAAGAAAATAGGTGTATCTACCAAAAGGTAAAAAGCCTTGGAAATCAAACGGGCCTGACGATTGCTGAAATTATATTGCTATTCATCCTTTCCCAGCCTATCCCATCCTATGCCGTGGTAGGATGCAGAACTGTAGACCAATTACGTGAGACTATGTCGGCTGGGGAAAAATCCCTCTCTCTGGAGCTAGTTGATGAATTAGAGAATTGTCGCTTAAAGAAATCGGTATAATTAATTAGATATCGTATATCTGTTGATAGAGTCAAGGCAATCATCATAGCGGTATATCTGGTTTACACGAGTTCGATCATACAGGATTCATGCATGCGCAGTTTGAGCATGACGCCGCGCAGAATGCCGTTTTCGATTAAAGGCGTTGCTTGTTCGATGTCGGTTTTTTCGCAATTCCTGATGCCCCGCCGGCCGTTTCCTCTGAAGAGGACGGTTGTTTCGGTCAGACGATTGTCGACGGCGTCGGGATCGTGATCTGAATAATCAATAGCAAGCAGGATTTCACGTCCCTGTTTATCGCGGAAAAGCGACAGGCCGGCGCATGTTTCGCCATTGGCGCGGTCGGTCCAGGCCAGGGGATTCGAGATTTGCCTGAGCACGCCGGCACAGACATTCCGCAGTAAGCGGCTCGTACAGTCGAAACCGCCGAGATGGGGAAGCTCGAGATTATAGTTGCGCCCAAGGTATGATGGGGCGGCGTTAAGCAATACAGCTCTGCCGTTTATGATCAGCACCGGTTCTTTTCCGGCATATATCGGCACTTCGCCACCGTCGGAGGTATAGTTGAATTCGGCTTCAAGCGGGAGAATGTACTCGGCGGCACCGCTGCCGTCGGTGATAGCGCTGACGGGTACGGTCCGGCGGGCAGGTTTCACTAGGAAAATATCCTCGAGCCCATCCACCCGGCCGACCGCGAACAGCGAAACGCCGGCTTCGTAAAGTCTGCGGATATTAGCGATCGCTTCCGGCGGCGCAGAAGTTGTTGAAGGCAGGACGATCAAGTCGCAGTCATCGGTCGTCAAGGTCTTAACCGCATCCCAATCGGCCATGAAGCCGCACGGCAGGCCGCACAGGCGTGATACTTCATAAATAAAGCCAAGGCCGCTGTCGCTGATATTGAATATATGCTGGTATCCGATTTTATCTTTCGCCCAGTCTTCGACTCGGTCGTCGGCCGTGTCGCATTCGGCTACGAAACAGGTTGTCCTGAGCGGCCGCGCCGGCTTATGGTCAAGAACCGTTTTCCAGCGGCGGACAAAATACTCGAGATCCTGCGGTTTCAAGTCGCGTTGCATAAATCCGTATTGATCAAGATAATGGTATCCCCCGACATCACGGTAAGCCGTGTTGTAAACATACTCGCGCGCATGAGTTGTATTGAACCATAACTGCACTTTGTATGCGCCCAGAGGCGGAGCCGCGAACTTGACCAGCCCGTCCAGGCAGCCGCCTTCCGAGGTCGTGTACTGTTCGGGGTAAATCGCGAGCCCCGGATTGTGAAGCAGAATGGTCGCCGCCGAAAACGCGCCGCGATAAGTCTGATAAGCACATGAACACGGATAATCTTCAAATTGGCAAAATCCTGTAAAAACATCATTCGCGAGCGCCGGGCCCTGAGGAAAGCCAAAATGGTCAATAAAATGATTGGTATGCATCGGTATGGCATATACACTGTAAGGACCGTAACTGGCACGCTTGAATTTGGGGCTGCGTTCTGTGAAATAACGGTTCTGCCGGCGGAAACACTCCAGAAAATATCGGTTCGCCCAGTCATGCCATTCGTTCATCGCGCATTTCAACAGCCGTTCCAGGTGCTGCCGCGTGAACGGTTCGCCGCTATGAAAACCGACTTGCTCCCGGATATCCGGCCGCTCATCCAGAAATTGGGCGACGGCTTTATCCATGCCGTACCGGTAAGAATCTATTTTCCAATAATCATGACGCAGCACCGCCCATTCACAATCGATAGGGAAGTACATGTAATCGGCGTGCCTGACAATATCGGCATGTCTGTCCGGATCATGTTCTTCCATAGTGCGGTGGTCGGACAGCCAGACATACCATTTGCGGGCCAGCGGCTCGGTCATCTCCCAGGTGCGGCGTTCCTCCGCGACGTAGCCGGTAAAGGATACGCAGCTGTAATAATGTTCCATATTGCAGGATGCATAAGGATTCCAGGGATCAAACGGGTCGCGGTCCAGATAACGCTGTTCGTTCGGGGTAGAGAATAGAAACGGCAGACCGCTTTCAAGCGGGGCGCACTTTTGCCCGAGCTTGTCAAAGACTTCAAAAACAACATCACGGCTTGTTATTTCGATCGTTCCATATAAAACACGGATAACGACACGATAACAAGCGACCGGAAGCGGCGCATGACGCACTTCCCATCCTTGGTCCGCCGTCTGTTCGGCAGGTAAGACTGATGTGCCGTCTTCAAGCGGGCAGCCGTATACATCCAGCAGCTTGCAGTCAAAAACAATAAAGCGCGGATCTTTCTTCGTAAACAGACGCAGATGAAAGACGATCGGCTCATCTTCGGAAAAGTAATGATTGCCGGCAAAATGCTCGACGACTTCATTTTTTCGCACACAGTTTTCGGAAATAAGCTTGAATACATCGTTTTTAAGCGATATAACCTGGCAGAAATCAATTTCCTCGGGCGGGCGCGTTTCAAGAAAGACGCCGGTCTGGTCATAAACAAACTCCCACGCGCCCTCCGACTGCATCAGATAGCCGTCTGCGTCCATTGATTCATAGCCGAAGGACAGAGTGTCGGATGGATTAAGGGCCGAAAGCGCGACCGTTTTCGTTATCGGCAGCTTGGCGATCGCAAACCAGTCGGTCAGGACATTTTTCCAGTGCAAGCCCGGATCAGCCGTGTTGAGCGAGCCGTTGTGCAGATAATACTTGTTTTTCCCCAACCGGACATAAGGTTTGTTTATGCGGTCGATCTCAACGGTGTACTGTCCGGTTTTAAGCGGATAAGCAGGATATTTTTCACGGTATTGCATGCCGCCGTCGAATGTAAAGGTCAAATAGGGCGTGCCGCCGATGCGCTCCGCGGACCAGGATAGCGTATAGGGCATATTGCCGCCGCTGTATAACGGAATTTCAACGGCGACGGGCGCCAGGACGGTTGTTCGGTCGAGGACATCGTCGGATTGGACGACGACATCCTCGAGAATCAGCTCGCCGATAAAATCCGAACGCATAATGCCGGCCTCGCCGCCGGCATCCGGCCATCCCTCAGGCAGGACAAAACTGAACTCAATATCGTTGATGCGCCCGCCGATGCGGCTGCCCTGCAAATCAAACTCGGCCGTATAAGCGGCGCCGTTGGTGGGATACTCGGCGCGTCCGCCGCACAGGCCGACGGAATAATGCTTTTCCTCAACAACCTGACAGTCAATGCCGTCGAAATAGCACAAACGCAGGATCAGCGCCCCGTCGCCGCCGAAGCCGGCGCTTAATCCCGGACCGCGGTGCCGGCGCCGGTCATAGCGGAACAAAAGCGTAAACGCCGCTTCATCGGTCGGATATTGGTAAGAGAAACGCAGCGTCTCGCGGAAATTGTGCAGAAGCGGGGTTGCCCATAAATATTTGTTGCCGCTGCAGCTCAGCGAGTAACCGCGTTCTGTCCGGCGCGTATGTTTATGATAAAATGAAGAACACTCTTCAATATATACGCCATAAGGCTGCTTATTGTCACCGTATATTTTAAAATCCTCATGAAACGAGTACAAAATCAATTTCCCCTTTCGCCGGCGGCTTTTTTCAGGCAAGAATGGTATGCATCAAGAAAAATAAGAAAAAATGATTTATAGAATTTAAACAGAACAGGCAAGAAAAAATGCTGCCGCAACAGATCGAATTTAGGATAATTCGTATCATATCGCGGTGATCATGCCTTGTCAATAAGACATATTATGAAAATATGCGAAAAATGTTCAAGCATTAGGATAGATGTAGGGAATCCAATGGAAATCACTTTTGCCGTTGTTAATCGCTCATATCAACAAACAGCACCGGATAATCCGCCATCTTCTCAAAACCACATTTTAGCGCGGTCTGTACAGAGGCTTCGTTGTTTTTCCAACATTCCCAATATACATTCAACTTACGGCTTAATGCCTTCTTAAGAAATGCTTGAGTCATCTCTGTAGCAACGCCTTGCCGCTGATGCTGTGCATCAACCTCAATGCCAATTGCAACAGCTGATTGGCTGGGATATTCACTGGTGCAAAAGGCACATATCCTCTTTTGGTCAATAAATGTATAGCCGATGCCGTTTTGACAGAAGTCTTTCATATTGTCGTAAGTTGCTGTGCCAAGCACTTCCTGGGTAATCATTTCTATGTTTTCTAAATCAGAATTTATTAATTCTTCTGTTATAGGTACAACAAAATCGCCTCGTTTGATATCCGTATCGCCCCGCTTATTATTCGCCTGAACAGGATTGTATCGGTACACGCTGCGCGTATTATCGTAAACTTTTCTGAAGGCCTTTTTAATCAATTCAGCAGTATTATCATCATTATAGAATACAATCAACGCACCCAGTTCCTTCTGCTTTTTTTGAGTGAAAACTGCTGCAAATAGTTGTGTTATAAAGCTTTCTTCTGCTTTGTTCAAGAAAAGATAGTGCCCTAACAGCAGCGCACAACATTTTGGATCTACTTCGCCGTCAACATAGATCTCTGACAGTTGAGGCTTTTCTGCCACGGCGTCAAACATATACTGCAGTGGTGAAAAGGAAAGTAATTGTCTCGATGCATGATTAAATTCATGTATTTTTATCATGATAGGCTGCTCCTTTTTCAATATAATCTGAACTGAATGGATCACCGGATAAAAATGACATGAAACCAGTATAGCAAAAAAATAATAAAAACAAAAAGGATAGTATCGTTTACATACGACAGGAAGGCCAATACCTGCCTGGAGTTATAGAGAAAACAACTGACTATTTCTACTGCGAACACAACCGCGTTGCCCTTGTAAATACAATAGTATAGCTCTATACTAAATATACGGTATAACAAAATATATATAAAAGGAAAGACGAATTATTATGGAAACGAATTTCTATAAAAGAAAAACATGGATATCTTCTGCACATCAGGGCGTTGTTAAAGAGGCAATGCATTCCAACACGCTGTCTGCGTATTACCTTGCGGCACAAAAAGGTGCTGATATGATTGAGACAGATGCCAGAATGACAAAAGACGGCGTTCTGATTGTCAATCATGATGCAGATGTGAAGGGCTATGACAAAGCCGGAAATTCTGTCAGATATGTCATTTCTGAAACCGATTCTTCGATTATCATGAATGTCATACTGAGTAAAGATGATTCTAACGGTATACAGTATGTTCCAACTCTTGAACAGGCGCTTCGGCTTGCTTATTTTACTGGAATGTGCATCAATATTGACCTGAAAGATGGAATTACCCATGCCGCTGTGGTTGCACATTTGGTCGTTAATACCGGGATGCGTGGCAGAACGGTTTACGCGACTAACGGAGCAGGTGCCGCGGCAATCAAACTCATATCGGAAATCGATCCGCAAGCCAGATTTATTGACACTAAAAACAACTTTACATCTGATGCACTGGCTGGCATTGAAGGATATCCCGCTAAATGTTATATCTATACAAGTGATTTTTCCAATGAAAATATTGCAGAAATACGGAAAAGCGGTTGTATGCTTGCTACAATCTCTTTAAATAGTACCAATGCTGAAGATGCGTTCCGACATCATCCAGATATGGCTGAATACCCTCATACCAGCGATTTTGAGGAAATTGACCGGAAAATTTTCGAGAATTGGAAATGCTTTTAATGCTT
>CAYRWC010000029.1:0-14720 GCA_964427795.1 uncultured Oscillospiraceae bacterium
GACTCGCTGCTTTTTCTGTTGTGAAGAAGGAGGAATTGGAATCGACAGCCATGACGGACACCGGATCAGCCGGATAGAACCGGACAGCATTGCCAGCGATCTGGGCCTTGAGCCCGGGGATCGGATTTTTTTGCTGGATGGAAAACCGTTAGGCGATATTTTCGATTTCCGTTTGCGCCAGCTTAGCGAGCATCTCGTGCTGACAGCCCGGAAAGGCAATGAATGGATCGAATTTGATATCGAAAAAGATGAAGACGAACTGTTGGGGCTGGAGTTTGAGCAGCCTTTGCTGCAAGACTGTACATCGTGCCACAATCACTGCATTTTCTGCTTTATCGATCAGTTGCCTGCCGGCCTGCGGCCGACTTTATACTTTAAAGACGATGATTTGCGCTTGTCCTTTTTAACCGGGAATTATGCGACTTTAACCAATATCGCCGATGACGAGCTGGACCGGTTGATCGCATACCGCTTTTCGCCGATGAATATATCGGTTCATACGACCAGCGACCGGCTGCGCCGCAAAATGATGCGCCATCCGCAAGCCGGACGGATTATGGACCGGCTGCGCCGGATAACGGAAGCCGGATTGTCGGTCAACGCGCAGCTGGTTATCTGCCCCGGCATCAATGACGGCGATGAACTGGAGCGTACATTGAACGATTTGGCCGGCCTGGGTCCGTCGGTGCAGAGCATCGCGCTGGTTCCGGTCGGCATAACCCGCTATCGTCAGGCTAACGGGCTGTATCCGCTGAGATCTTTTTCCGGCGCGGAAGCCGCCGCCGTCATCGGCGCCGTCGAGCGTTGGCAGCGGATAATGCTTGGGAGCAGGAGAACACGGCTGGTTTATGCTGCCGACGAATTCTATCTCCGAGCGGGGCATCCTCTGCCGCCTGCCGGCGAGTACGAAGATTTTCCACAGCTGGAGAATGGCGTCGGGATGGCCGCGCTGACTCTGCGCGAACTGGAACAAGGGCTTGAACGTACAGATTTCGAGCCGGAGCCGCCTGTCTATTCCATAGAACCGGCACAACGGCATAATCCGGAGCAAACGGGAGCCGGTCCTCTTTTCCTGCTGGCGACAGGCACGGCGGCCGAACCGCTGCTGAAACCCTATGAAGAACGGCTTTCCGCTTTTTGCGGCCGCCGTGTTATGATTAAAGCTGTCCTTAATGAGTTTTTCGGCGAAACAATCACCGTAGCCGGTTTACTGACCGGTCAGGACCTGCTGCGGCAATTGCGGCCGGTTATCGAATCCAATATGCCGGTCCGGCTGATTCTCCCTTCCTGTATGCTGAAGGCTGATGAGCCGGTTTTTCTGGATGATATGACTTTGCAGGAGTTAGCCGACCGCCTTGAGGTGCCGATAGAGGTCTGTCAGGCCGGCGGGTGGAGCTTATTGGGCCTGTTGGCCTGGATGTCTCCGGAAAAAGGAGGGAGCACCCATGAGTAAACCGATTGTTGCTATTGTTGGCAGGCCTAATGTCGGGAAATCGACCCTGTTTAATTATCTGGCCGGCGAACGTGTTTCGATCGTCGACGATATGCCCGGCGTAACCCGGGATCGTATTTATGCCTCGTCGGAATGGCGGGGACGCGCTTTCACGCTGATCGATACCGGCGGCATCGAACCAAAAACCGACGATGTTATTCTGCGCTCTATGCGCGAGCAGGCGCAAATCGCCATCGAAACCGCGCAGGTCATCATTTTTATGGTTGATCTGAAAACCGGCCTGACTGCCGATGATCATGAAATCGCCAATATGCTGCGCCGTTCCGGCAAACCGGTTGTCGTGGCTGTCAACAAGGCCGATCATGTGGGCGCGCCCCCTCCGGAAGCCTTTGAATTTTACAATCTCGGTCTGGGTGAGATCTTTACGATTTCGTCCGCCCACCGTTTAGGCGTCGGCGAGCTGCTGGATGAAGTTTACCGGTATTTTCCTTCGGAAAGCGAAATGACCGCCGATTCCGAACGCATCCGGGTGGCGGTGATCGGCAAGCCCAATGCCGGCAAGTCGTCGCTGATCAATAAAATGTTGGGCCAGGAGCGGACGATCGTGTCCGATATTCCCGGCACGACCCGTGATGCCGTTGATTCCGACCTGGATAATGAATTCGGCCATTATACTCTGATCGATACGGCCGGCCTGCGCAAGAAAAGCCGCATCGACGGCGGTGTAGAGAAATACAGCATGATTCGCTCGCTGGCGGCGATCGAGAGGGCGGACGTCTGCCTGATTCTGATCGACGCTTCGGAAGGTGCGACCGAGCAGGATACGAAAGTTGCCGGCTACGCGCATAACAGCGGAAAATCATCGATTTTGGTGGTTAACAAATGGGATTTGGTGGAAAAGGAAACGGGAACCATGGAGGAATATACCGAGAAGGTACGCAGCCAGTTTCCGTTTATGCAGTATGCTCCGGTCGTTTTCATTTCGGCCAAGACCGGTCAGCGCGTCGGCAAATTGTGCCTGGCCGTCAACGACGTTTATGAACAAGCCGGCAAGCGGCTGACAACCGGTATGCTCAATGATCTGCTTGCGGAGGCTGTGGCCATGGTTCCTGCGCCTCAGGACAAGGGACGCCATCTGAAGATCTTCTACGGCACTCAGGTCGGCATCCGGCCGCCGCAATTTGCCTTGTTCATCAATGATAGTGACTTGATGCATTTTTCCTATGAACGATATTTGGAAAATCAGCTGCGGAAGAATTTCGGCTTTAGTGGGACACCGATCTGGTTCCTGTTGCGGCCAAAGGATAAAAATGATTGAATAGACCTGTTTCCATATGCGGAAGCCGCGGCATCGGCCGCGAAACAAGAAGGGAAGAGACATTTTGTGATTAAAAAAATCGAAAACCTGCGCAATGTTGCGATCATCGCTCATGTTGATCATGGCAAAACAACTTTGGTGGATGTTATGCTGCGGCAGAGCGGTATTTTCCGGGATAATGAACAGGTCGTCAATCAAGTCATGGATTCCAATGAACTGGAACGGGAACGCGGCATCACGATTCTGGCTAAAAATACGGCCATATCTTATGGCGGCGTCCGGATCAACATTGTCGACACGCCCGGCCACGCCGATTTTGGCGGTGAGGTCGAGCGGGTTTTGAAAATGGTCGACGGGGTCCTGCTGGTCGTCGACGCTTATGACGGCCCGATGCCCCAAACCCGCTTTGTCCTGCGCAAAGCCCTGGAAATGAAGCTGCAGCCTATCGTCGTCATCAACAAGGTCGACCGCCCGGACGCCAGACCGCTGGAAGTGGTCGACATGGTGCTCGAGCTTTTTATTGAGCTCGGAGCTAATGACGACCAGCTCGATTTTCCGGTTATTTATGCCTCGGCCCGTTATGGATATGCGGCCGAAGATCTGGCCGTCCTGGAAGACGAGCTGGTTGATCCGACTAACCGCAAAGCTGATTTCAAACCGCTGCTGCAGATGATCCTGGATAAAATACCCTGTCCGGAAGGCGATATGGACCAATCACTGCAGCTTCTGGTCTCCAATATCGATTATGACAATTATATCGGCCGGATCGCCATCGGCCGGGTCGAGCGCGGCAGCATCAACCAAGGTCAGATGGTGACGGTTTGCGGTTACGACGATAATTCCCTGCTGAATGCCCGCATTGTTAAGCTCCTGCGTTTTGAAGGATTGCACCGGACGGAAGTCGAAAATGCCACAGTCGGCGAGATCGTCTGTGTTGCGGGCATCCCGGAGATCAATATCGGTGATACGATCTGTGATCAAGGACATCCTGAGGCGCTTCCTTTTGTCAATATCGACGAACCGACCATTGCCATGACCTTTAGTGTCAATAACAGTCCTTTCGCCGGCAAAGAGGGCCGGTATGTCACGTCTCGCCATCTGCGCGACCGCTTGTTCCATGAAATGGAAACCAATGTTTCGATGCGTCTGGAAGAAACCGATACGACCGAAGCTTTTGTGGTAAAGGGCCGCGGCGAACTGCACTTGTCCATCCTGATCGAAACGATGCGGCGCGAAGGTTATGAATTTCAGGTTTCCAAACCCAAGGTTATCATGAAAGAAGTGAACGGACAGCTGACCGAACCGGTTGAATTGGTTCTGGTGGATGTGCCGGAAGAATTTGTCGGCGTGGTCATCGATAAGCTGGGCCGGCGTAAAGCGGAACTCGTCAATATGCTGCCGCCGGAAAAGGGCTACAATCGTATGGAATTCCGGATCCCTTCCCGCGGCCTGATCGGTTATCGGTCGGAGTTTTTGACCGACACCAAGGGCAATGGTATAATGAACAGCGTCATCAGCGGTTTTGAACCCTGGAAAGGCGAGATCGAAACGCGCAGCCACGGCGTTCTGATTGCCTGGGAGTCGGGCGAAGCCGTTACTTACGGCCTCTATAATGCCCAGGAGCGGGGCAACCTGTTTATTGGCGCCGGCACACCGGTTTACGAAGGCATGGTGGTTGGCGCTAATCCGAAAAATGAGGATATTGTGGTCAATGTCTGCAAACGCAAGCATGTGACCAATATGCGGGCTTCCGGCTCCGATGAGTCCTTGCGCCTGACTCCGCCGGTTATTCTGAGCCTGGAGCAGTTCCTTGAATTTGTCGCCGATGACGAGCTGATCGAAATTACGCCGAAGAATATCCGTTTGCGTAAGCGGATCCTGAATTCGGAACAGCGGGCCAAGCTGCGGTCGCGCAAGAACGAGAACTAATCCTTCGGGAGGCTTGCTCATGGTATCGAAACGCATATCGCGGACCTTGGTTCTGGTTGTAACGGTTTTTGTCCTGCTTTGTTTTGCCGCGGCCGGCTTTTATTTCGGCTTGTCTTATGTTCTTTCGCAAAATGCCCGTTTTGCCCGGCTGGACGCGCAGTTTTCCAAGTCGGAAAACGGCGGGATCATCAATAAGGACACGCCGGGCGCCGTCGAATTGTTTATACCGCGAGCTGCCGATACCCAGCAAATCGCCGAACTGCTCAAAGAAAACAATGTCATCGAAAACACGTTCATGTTTACCTTGCTGTCCAAATTCAACGGCTTCGACAGTTCATATATGGCGGGAACCCATTTTGTTACGGCAAGCATGAGTTACGATGAGATCATGTATGTCCTGTCGCAAAAGCCCCATTCGGTGCAGGTCACTTTTCCGGAAGGCCTGTCTTATAAGGAAGTAAAGGCCAAACTGCGCGCCGCCGGCGTTAATTTCGACGAAACGGCACTGGACAACATGGTCCGCAATCCGCAGTTGTTTCTGGATTATGATTTCGTAACCGAGATCGGGAAGAATGAAGGCCGGGACTGGCTGCTGCAAGGCTATCTGTATCCGGACACCTATGAATTCGATATCAACACCGATGAAGAGACCATTATCCGCACTTTCCTCAATAATACCGAGAAAAAGCTGGTGACCGAGTATAAAGAACGGGCCGCGAAGATCGGCATGTCGATGGACCAGGTCATCACGCTGGCGTCCATCATCCAGAACGAGTGCTCCAACGGCAGCGAAATGCTGACGGTCTCCGGCGTTTTCCGCAACCGCATCAAGAAGGAAATGCCTTTGGAATCCTGCGCGACCATCAATTATCTCCGCAAAGAAGCCGGCGAGGATATTGTCCTTTGGACCAATGAAAGCGATAAAACTTTCGATAGCCCTTACAACACGTATAATCATGCCGGCTTGCCGCCGGGACCGATTTGTTCGCCCGGCGACGACGCGATCCGGGCGGCGCTCTGGCCGGAAAATCATAAACATCTCTTTTTCTGCGCCAAAGGCGACGGCACGAACGCTTTTGCCGATACCGAGGCGGAACAGCAGAAAAATGTGGAAAAGTACCGGAAATTAGCCGAATCCGGCCAGACCGAGGCCACGGAAGCGAGCAATGACGATGCCGGCTGATCTGATCGATCCGGCGGCGGTTTCAGACGGGACCGGCTCCTTAGCCGATCACAAACCTATCTCCCGCCGGCGTCCCGAATTGCTGGCGCCTGCCGGCGATCCGGAAAAACTGCGCACCGCAATTCTCTACGGCGCCGACGCCGTTTATCTGAGCGGCCGGGATTTCAGCCTGCGGGCGTCCGGCGGCAATTTCAGCCAGGACGAATTGGATGAAGCCATCCGGTATGCCCACAGCAGGCAAGTCCGCGTTTATCTGGCGATGAACATTTTCGCTCATCCCGACGATATGGCGCGGCTGCGCGATCAGGTTCGCCGAACAGCCGCCGCCAAGCCCGATGCCGTGATCGTATCCGATCCCGGCGTTTTTGCTGTTCTGAGGGAGGAAGCGCCGCAGCTGGATATCCACATCAGCACGCAGGCCAGCGTCACGAATGCTCAGGCCTGCCGTTTCTGGCAGGCGCAGGGCGCGCGGCGGATCATCCTGGCCCGTGAGCTTACGCTGGAAGAAATCCGCCGGATCCGTGAGGACATCCCGGCGGATCTGGAATTGGAAGCTTTTGTTCACGGCGCGATGTGCATGGCTTATTCCGGACGCTGCCTTCTGTCGTCCTTTTTTACAGGACGGGACAGCAATCGCGGCCAGTGCGCCCAGCCGTGCCGCTGGTCTTACGAGGTCGTTGAGGAAAAACGGCCGGACCGGCCGCTGACGATAACCGGCGATGAACGGGGCAGTTATTTTTTCAATTCCCGTGACCTGTGCATGATCGAACGGATCCCCGATTTGGTGGAAAGCGGCCTGGACAGCCTGAAGATCGAAGGCCGGATCAAGAGCGCCTTTTATGTGGCGACGGTTGTGAAAGCTTACAGGGAGGCTCTGGACGCCTATGCGGCCGATCCGGCCGGTTATCGGACCGATCCGGCATGGCTTCTTGATCTGCAGAAAACCGTTCACCGTCCCTTTGATACCGGATTTTATGATCAACGGCCGCAGGACGACGCCAAAATCGCGCCGGTCGCGCTTAATCAACGCGAGGCCGCCGTAGTGGGTGTTGTCCGCGCCTGGCTGTCGGGCAGCGGCTTGGCTTTAGTTGAACAGCGCAACCGGATTCTGGCAGGCGATGAGCTGGAATTGGTTCAGCCGCGCGGCCGGCACACGGCGGTCATAGCGCGGAACATGACCGATCTGGAACATCAGCCCATCGACAGTGCGCCGCATCCGCAGATGCTGTTCTATCTGCCCTTGCCGATTGAGGCCAAACCGGGCTCCTATCTGCTGCGGCTGGGCGATAAAGACCGCCCAGGGGTATTCAGGAAGTGACTTTATTCAAAATGTCGCCGACAATGTTGCGCAGCTTGCGGTCGATGCCGTAAAGCGGCAGGACTTCCTTGGCGATGACTAAAATGATCGGTCCGATAACCAGACCGGTTATGCCGTATATGGCAATGCCGACGATCATCGACGCCAGGGTGGCCATCGGGTGCAGCCGCATGGCGTTGCCGAGAATGGTCGGCTCGATGACCCGCCGGATCATGGTCATGATCGCCAGGATGACCAGAGCTCCGATACCCGAGATAATATTGCCGTTGATGAACATATAGATCGATATCGGGATCAAGGTCGCGCTGAGTCCGAGAACCGGCAGAAAGTCGACGATAGCGGCGATCAGGGCGAATACCACGGCATAAGGCATGCGGATGATCAACAAGCCGATCAGCGCCATGATAAAAGTGAGAATCAAGAGCAGCAGATAGCCGCCGATAACCCGGAACAAGGTGGATGACAGGGTATTGACCAGTCGGATGGTTTTTTCGCGGAAAATCTTGCTTGTAACATTGCGGCGCAGAAATTTATAGAGATTACGGCTGTCCGTGATGAAATAATAACCGGACATGATCACGACAATAATCACGAAAAATACGGTGGGCAGACTGGCGGCGAACGAGGCGATGCCATTCAGGATGGCGGTAACCAATCCCGGGACACCGGCCAGCAGTTTCTGCTGCAGGTTGGCAATTTCATTTTTCAGGAAAGACAATTGTTCCGGCTGCAGTATACCGCCCAAACGATCGGATAAATCGCTGAGGTAATTGACCAGTCGCTGAGCCAGGTCGGTGTCGCGGATTAAGTTAGGCAGGTAATTGACCAGGGCGCGCAGCTGGCTGATGCCGACAACGATAACCCCGATAATCATGGCTATGACGATAATGATGATCAGAATATAAACGGCTACGATCAGATTTGTATCGCGCCTCGATCGGGCCAGCCCCTGCTGGTAGTGAGCCGGTTTGCCGGAAGCTGTATCGCTTTTCGGCGCCTCCTCAGTCTCGGACTCTGCCGGACCGCCGGCCTGGGGCTTTTCGGCAAGAAGCTGATTGCGCCGCTGCCGTCTGGCGAAACTTTTATTGTGCAGAGCGTTGACGATACTGATCGATACCTTAGCCAGAATGAAGCCAAAAACAAACGGCAGAAGGATCAGGAACAAACGGAAGCCGAAAAGAATGGCCGCAATGGCCAAACCGGCGATCAACAGGTATTTGATGATTGCCAGAATGGTCGCTTTATCTCTTTGTATCCGATCCAAATCAGCCATATTGGTCCTCCATAGCCTGATTTGCCATGCTTACGGCGATATCAGGATCATTGTAACAATCTGAAGCGCAATTGCCAAGGCAAATTTCCAGTCGCCCGGATAATAGAGGCGGGTTTGACGCTGCGGCGAGCGGGCGTGACGGGGCTGAAGGCTGCCGATCAAAACCAGCAGGGGAACAAAAGCGACCGCGGCGATACAAGCCGCAATAAGCGAAGCATACAACAATGATGTCGTTTGCTGGGCGCTGCCGGCAAGATATTGGGCGGTGAGCCGCGGCAGCAGCGGATTGATGGCGACCAACGACAGATTCAACGACATATGGGCCAGCATGGCCGGCCAGAGGCTGCCGCATTGCCTCCGAATATAGCCAAGCAGCAATCCGGCCAGAAAGGGCGGCAGAATAAACAGTACATCGGCATGAAACAAAGCAAAAGCTAAAGCTTGACTGAATAAAGCTGCGGCAAAGACGCCGCCCGAACTCAGCGAAGAAAGCACAATGCCCCGGAAAAAGAGTTCTTCGACAATCCCGGGCATCACGATGCTGATAACCAGGACCAAAACAAGAACCGGCCAGGGCTGCCGCAGCAGATCCGAACCGGCCAGACCGACGGTTGACGCAGGCTGCGGCAGGCTGACGCCGCTGCGGACCAGGGCATAAATCAACAGGTTGTTGAGTCCCTGAAAAATGACGGCCGCCGGTATCCCGGCCGTGACGGCCAGGATCAGGCTGCCGGCGCCGGCTTTGGCGCCGATCAGATCGGCCGGCGGAATGGGGAAGAGCATCAAGATGACGACCGCCGGAATGAGGACTAAACCGCCTTGCACCAGGATACCGCCGGCGACAAAGGCTTTCAGTGAATCGCCGCCGACCAGATTGGCCAGCGGCGGCCAAAATTGTTTCAAGATCATAAAGAAAAGATAAAGCAGGGTATGAACCAAAAGCGCGATGCCGGCTACGTTCCGGTAAACCGGTTCCGGCGGCTGCGGCAGCCCGGGGACACCGGACGGCATCCGGATTTTCGGCTGAGGCCGGATTTGCGCTGTATTGTTCATGTACCTCCTTGCGGACTTTTCCGGTCCGGTATAAAACGATTATAAAGTCAAACCCAGATAGAGCTGCCATAAATCATGAAGCTGGCGGCTCAAAAGCAGCACCAGCATCGTTGCCAAAGCGATATAGGGACCGAAAGCCAATTCCGGGTCGCTGTTCGGCCGCCAGATCCGGCGGATCAGCAAAGGAATGGCGACGACAGCCGCTGTAATGAAGGCAAGAAAAATCAGATAAGGCAATTCGGGCAGCCCCGTCAGAAAAGCGCAGGCGGCCAGCAATTTTACATCACCCATGCCCATGGCTTCGCGGCGCATTATTTTTTCAGCCACCCAGCCGCACAAAAAAAGCAAAAACCCGCCTAATATGCCCGCCAGAAGTCTTAATAAAATGCTGGTTCCCCAGCTCGGCTTGCCGGCAAAACCGTCCACCGCCCAAAGAAACACTCCGCCCGGCAGCAGGGCCAGGACAAACTGATCCGGTATGATGCGGGTTTTCAGATCGGAAACAATGATGAGCAGCAAGGGCTGAGCGATATAAAGAACCGCCGGCATAGCTGCTGCGGTGCCCAGAAACAGCCAGCCTGCGGCAAAAACCAGGCCGTCGGCAAGCATGAGCAGCAAAATGCCCGGAAAAAACGTTAAATTACGCTGTGCCTGCTTAGCAACCGAAAGATTGGCATCCTGATAATCGAGCAGCCAGGCGGCCGGCATATGACGGAAAATAAAAGCTAAAAAAGCTCCGGCGGTTAAGCCGGCGATAATCATGGCAATAAGGGGGCCTGCGTCCATAATAACCTCCGATGACAATAGGGCTACGGATATATTTTAACCATGCGGACGCCAGGTTTCAACAGCGCTGTCGGCGCGGGTAAATTGACCCTGATTGTCTTATTGTGTATAATACAATAGTTTGGCGGTTGCTACGACTGCTGCCCTTTTTAAGCTAATATGGAGGAAAAAATGATCACTTCTGAACAAATAAAGGAAAAAATAACCGCTTATTTAAAAGCCGGCGCGGCCTCGTCGCCGTCTCAGGCGACGCGATTTGAATTTTGGCAGGCTTTGTCGCGGACCTTGATGGAACTGCTGTCCGATCGCTGGGAAGCGTCGGTCAAACGCTACTCGACCGGCCGGCAGACTTATTATTTTTCGGCCGAATTTCTCGAAGGCCGTTCTCTGCTGAATAATCTGATTAATCTCGATCTCTATGAACCGGTCAAAGAGGCCGTGCTGGCCATGGGCTTCGATCTGAATCAGATCGAAGAACAGGAAAACGACCCCGGTTTGGGCAACGGCGGCTTGGGGAGATTGGCCGCGTGCTTCCTCGATTCCAGCGCGTCACTTAATCTGCCGGTGACCGGATATGGCATTTTGTACCGTTACGGCCTTTTCCGGCAGGAAATCGAGAATGGTTTTCAGAAAGAATATCCCGATGCCTGGATGGAACGCGATTATCCGTTTCTGATCCGCCGCGAACAGAACCGGGTCCGTGTACATTACCAGGACATGGATGTTTTCGCCGTCCCGTACGATATGCCGATTACCGGCTTCAACACCGAAAATATCAATACGCTGCGCTTATGGAAGGCCGAGCCGGCACAGGAATTTGATTTTAATCTCTTTAACGCCCAACGTTTTGACGATGCGGTCATCAAACGAAATCATGTCGACGACATCTACCGGGTCCTGTATCCCAACGATACCTCTTATGACGGCAAGGTCCTGCGTGTCAGACAACAATACTTTTTCGTCAGCGCTTCGCTGCAGAATATTCTGGCGGATTACAAACGGCAGCATGGCCCGGATTTGAGCCGCTTTGCCGAAATGAACAGCATTCAGCTGAACGATACGCATCCGGTCATCGCGATTCCTGAATTGATGCGCCTTTTAACTCAGGAAGAAGGCCTGGCCTGGGAACAAGCCTGGAAAATCTGCCAGGCCGTTTTTGCCTATACCAATCACACGATTATGGCGGAAGCCCTGGAAAAATGGGATATTGCCATCTTTCAATTCCTTTTTCCCTGGCTTTTGGAAATCATCCAACGCATCGACAGCCAGTTTCGCCAAGAAGTTCAAGCCCGCGGCGTCGGCGCCGACCGGATCGATTATCTGGCGCCGATCGGCGACGGCAAAATCCGCATGGCCTGGATGGCCGTATACGGCAGCCATTCGGTCAACGGCGTCGCCGCTATGCATACGCGGATCCTCAGGCAGGAGACCTTGCGGGAGTTCTATCAGCTGTGGCCGGAGCGTTTCAGCAATAAAACGAACGGTGTAACGCCCAGAAGATGGCTGCGTGTCTGCAATCCCGATTTATCCGCTTTGCTGACCGAACTGTCGGGCGGCAGCGAATGGGTTACCGACCTTGACCGACTGGCCGCCCTGAAACCCTATCGCGCCGACGACGGTGTCATGCGCCGGCTCATAGCGATTAAACGGCGTAATAAGGAACGCCTGGCTGCTTATCTGGCGGAAACGGAAAAGGTTGAGATCGATCCGGCATCGATCTTTGACGTTCAGGTTAAGCGGCTGCATGAATATAAACGTCAGATTCTGAACGCGCTGACTATCCTGGACCAGTATTACCAGATCAAAGATCAGCCGGACCGTGCTTTCGCGCCCTGTACCTATATATTCGGCGCCAAGGCTGCGCCAGGCTATTTCCGCGCTAAGGCCGTCATCAAGTTCATCAATGAAATCGCGAAACTGGTCAACCGGGATCCTCAAGTCAACAGGCTGATCAAAGTCGTGTTTGTTCATAATTATTCGGTTTCCAAAGCAGAGCGGATTTTCCCGGCGGCTGATGTTTCCGAGCAGATTTCTACAGTCGGCCTGGAAGCATCCGGCACCGGCAATATGAAATTTATGATGAACGGCGCATTGACACTGGGTACCTGCGACGGCGCCAACGTGGAAATATCCGATGCTGTCGGCGCTGAAAACGCCTATCTGTTCGGATGCCGGGTAGAGGATTTTCCGCAGACCAAAGGTTATTATAATCCGCAATGGCAATATCAGAATATTCCCGGTTTGCGCTGCTGCGTTGACGCTCTGATCAACGGCACGCTGAATGACAGCGGAACCGGGATGTTCCAGGATTTGTACAACAGCCTGCTTTATGGATCCAATTGGCAGCCGGCCGATCCTTATTATGTTCTGGGTGATTTTGACGAATTCAGGCGCACCCGTTATCGCCTTCAGGACGATTACCGTGACGAACTGGCCTGGGCGCGCAAATGCTGGACAAACATTGTTTGCAGCGGCCGTTTCAGTTCGGATCGGACGATTCGGGAATATGCCTCGGATATTTGGCATCTCCAGCCTGTTCCGGCTGATCCGGGCCGCCCTTGAGCTTCAGGACGGTCAGTTCGGGGAAAGAAAACAAACGCAGCGGAAATTGGACACAACCAAGGCCGCGGCTGATATATGCCGCTATGCGGCCCCAAGTCCGTCGGCCTTGATAATAGCCGAGCCGCGGCAATTTCTCCCGGCGCAGCATGCGAAATTCAAGTTTGAACGGCAGCCAGATCTGACCGCCGTGAAAATGTCCGCTGCAAAAATAAGCTGCCTGATCTTCGTCGACCAGAAACAGGCTGTCGGGATTATGAGCCAGAACAAGCCGGCGTTCACGCGGTATGCCGGCTCCGGCCGTCCGCAGGATGTACTTTTTAACGCAAGGCCGACCCCGATGCAGATCCTCCAGTCCGATGATCTGCCACGATCGGCCTTGGATGAAACAGGTGATCCCCTGGTTGGACAAAACCGACCAGCCGGTTTTTTTTAATCCCTGCAGGGCTTTCGGCGAATCGTGATTGCCGGCGACGGCAATACATGCCCGGCTGTCCAGCGCCGGCAGCCGGCGGATATCGCGCATCAGCTGCAAAGCCTCGGGCAGGTGCTCCTCATGATTCGTCAGGTCGCCGGCAAACAGAACCAGATCCGGTTTGGCCCTGCTGATCGCGGCTAACAAAAATTCTTTCTTTATCCTCATGAATTCAATATGGAGATCGCTGAACAACAAAACACGAACGCCTGGTTCATCGGCTGCTTGTACGGTTTGTGGATCATCCAGCCAAATCTCGTGTTCATCCAGATGCGTCGGTTCCCAAATAGCCCGCAAAAAAAGACAGGCCGGCAGTGCGGCCAGTAAAAACAGGAGAAAGGACATCTCCAATCCGTTGATCAAACCACAGAAAATGAACAGAACGATAAGGCACCTCCGTTATGCTATAATAGGCTTATTCCCGGACCTGCCGCAGCCGGGCGGATAAATCAGCGGCGATAAAGGAGCCTTCAGATGCCAGATAAAGAATTTACCTTTGCAATCGCCAAGTCTCTGGGACAGCTCAGCACCAGCCGGTCCGGATGGAACCGTGAAATCAACCTGGTTAGTTGGAACGGCGGCAAACCCAAATTAGATATTCGCGATTGGGCTCCCGACCATAGCAAAATGGGGAAGGGAATATCCTTAACCGGCGAAGAAGTGGCCATACTCAAGGAAATATTGGCTGATTATGATCCATACGAACCGGAATCCTGAGCATATCCGCACACGAAACAACATGAACCGGCCCGATAATTTCTTTGCGGAATTTATCGGGCCGGGTGTTATTGGCTTAAAATCCCAGCTTAGTTAGAAAATCGACACATTCTTCAGGCCAATGGCGGATATCCGGGTAATCTTCGGCTAAACCCAGACCATGCGGGCCGTGCGGGTAAATATGGCAGGCAAACGGAATCTGTTTGGCAGCCAAGGCGCTGGCCATCAGCAGGGCGTTTTCAACGGGAACGCCGCCATCATCCGCCGTATGCCAGATATAGGCAGGCGGCGTGCGGCGGTCGACCCGGTTCTCTATGGATAGATCGCTGATCAGAGCCTGACCAGCCGACTCGCCGAGCAGATTGATCCGGCTGCCGAGATGCCCGGCCTTGCTGAAGGTAATGACCGGATAACATAAAACCATGGCGTCCGGCCGGCATTTTTCCTGATCCCACATCGTTCCCGCAGAAGCGGCCAGGTGCCCGCCGGCGGAAAAACCCAGAATGCCGATGCGGTCGGCGCGGGTGCCTAAGCCGGAAGCTCGTTCGCGGGCGATCGATATGGCCCGGCGCGCATCCAGAACCGGCGATGGATGAAGATCCGGCTGAACCCGATAATCCAGGACATAGGCGTTTAACCCTAAAGCATTGAGCCGC
>CAYRWC010000030.1:0-14603 GCA_964427795.1 uncultured Oscillospiraceae bacterium
ATGCTGAAGCCGATTACGCGCAGCCGGCGTTTGTCCGGCTTTGTTTATGATATAACCTGACTTTTACAGTTTCAAACAGTAGTGAGCCCCACAAACATCGCATTTGCAGGGCTCTTCCGGTTTCAAAGCTAGTATGAAATTGTAGTGCTATGCCATTGGTGTCACCCTTCAGTGAAGATTAATAGGGGCTAATTGTTTTACAGTTGGATGAGCTACTTTATCTTTCAAAGCCCCTAATTGCAGATGTTTCTGGGTTCGAAGCTCAGTATTTTTTTGTAGTGCTATAACTTGAGCGCTATCTTTTTCAAGAAGCGGCCGAATGCTTCCTGCTTGACCAGGACATCGTAAAAGGCCGTGCCGAATGTTTTCTGAATGAACTGGTAATCCAAAGCAACCTGGTCCTCGTCCGAAAAGGTCAGGGTGTCAACCAGCTCGCCCTTTCTGTTTTTCCGTTTGACAAAAGCCTGGCTGCCGCCCACATCGTCCAGTTCGACCAGACCGCCCCGCTTCAACTTGCAGTTAGCAGCCGTCAGTGCGGCGTTCAGGCGTTCAACGGACAATGCTTGCTTGCCCATGGCATGTTGGATCGTGCGGGCGATCAGCAGAGCTACAAAGCAGATCAGGAAATGGGCCTGGATGTGAGCCTTGGTTTTGACATAAACCGGACGGGCCAGCAGGTCGGATTTCATTATCCGGAAAGATTGCTCGATTTTCCACAGTCCGCCGTAAACTTCGCGGATCTTGGCAGCCGTGTAATCCATCTCACTGGTGATCAGGCAAAAATAACCGTCAAATAACGCGTCGGATTCGGCCTTCTCTAGGTTCACCGAACGGATGACCTTTTTACTGGTCTCTTCCAGTTCTCCTGTTGCGGAATCGACAATCTCTTCCAGGACATATTCCTGCGAACCGTGCTTAATCCCATAGGCGTTGTTCTTGCAGGAGGCTGCCGCTTTCTTCAATTTCTCTTCGCGTTTCCGCCTGGACATGTCCGCTTCGGCCTTGTTCCAGTAGATCAGCACCTGCCGCTGCCGAATTTCTTCCTTACCGTTTTTGTCTTTGCCAACATATTCTTCCGTGAACAGTTTGTATTTGTAGGTCTTTTCCTGATTCCAGACATAGCCGGATTCATCGAACAATGCCTCGTGGTAGCGTTTGCCCTTTTTCCCTCTGAGAACCTGTGAAACCACATAACCATCTTGGTTGTTGCAGATAAAGTCAATATTCTTTGACGAATTCAAACCCTTATCTGCTACCACAACCAGGCGTTGCAACTGGTAGGTCTTCTTGACATCCTGCATTACCGGCTGCAGGGTCAGGGTATCGCTCGTATTGCCCGGGAACAGCGACATGCTGACCGGCAGTCCGTTCTGGTCAATGAACAGGCCCATCTGCACAATCGGATCCACCCGATGCTCCTTGGATACGCCGCGTTGCCGGTCGCCGTCCGCATCCGGAAAATCTATCTCGAAGAAATAGTTGGTCACATCGTAGAAGGCATATTTCAGATCTCGCCCAATCAGTTCTTTGACTCGCCCATCCAAGTGCTGCTGCAACTCGACGCCGAATGCGGCCATGTGATCCAGCGCCCGATAGATATTGGGCAGCTCGATTTGCGGATCCCAGCCGTAAAACGCGCCTTGCCGTTGGGCGCTGGCCCGTTTGGAGTCTGGCTCCAGCAGCCGCAGCAGAACCAGCAACTTAAAGATCTCGTCCAGCGAATAGTCCCCGCGGAATCGCGTGCTGGCCTCATATTTCTGGATAAAATCGGGAATACCCAGCATGTTGTAGACCGACTCCAGATACTTGTAACCGTAGTTGTACAGACGATTCTGGCCACTGTACATCTTGTTTGAGCTGATCTGCTCGCGGTTGCCTGCATCTGCGTCATACGCCTCAACTTCGCGCATGAACGTTTCCGGATCGGCCTGATCCTCCAGGTAGCCGAAGCTTTTCAAGGTGCGTTGCTTGGGCGGCTTGCCCGGAGCAGGGCGATAAGACTCCACCACACGGATATATGTTTTTATCTGGCCATCCCGAGCCTTTTGTTTGTCTCGCCTGATCAATAGCATCACCTTCTCTCAACTCCATTATATAGCATTACCACGCATTACGAAATAGTTTTAACATAAATGTAATAAAGAAAAACCCGGGAAATGCTCGTATTGCTGCTTCCCAGGTCATTCGTGTTCGTTTGTTTTTCTAGATATTTAGGGTTAAACTGTAAAAGTCAGGGCGGCAGCCGACCCGGTTATTCTGGATCTGATCACCTGAGCGGCAGCGCGTTTAGCAGGCGGTTGATTGTAATTTTATTCCATCGGCATGTTATAATGAAGATACATTCCGATTAACGCTTTACTTTGACAAATTATACTGGAGGTGAACCAAATGACAGAAAATGAATTTCATTGCCCCCTCTTAAAAAAGGACATTGCCAATCCGCTCTGCCGGGACATCACCTATGCCGTAGAAGGCCGCATCAGCCAAGCTGTCGTTACCGAAGTAAGAAACTGGGAAGAAGCCAAGCGAATCTGTGCGGATTGTGTCAACGCGTATTGGAATAAAAACGACATGGAATCGCCGAAGCTGAAAGAAGCTTGAAAGACCTCGACTAAAGACTTGAAAAAATCTTGAACAGTAACTTGAAAAGCGTCACTAAAAAACATCCTATAGCATTTTTACCAGATCGCCCGTTCATATCAACCGCATGAACGGGCGATCACATTATGTTATGAACCAGATGATATAAACTCCTCGACTAGATATTATTTCGTTTAATTTCGGAGGATTATATGCGGAAATCTCGTTTATTTCTGTTATTTTTTCTGATTTTGAGTCTTACCGCCGGCGCCTGCTCCGGCTGTGCTCCCGCTATCGCCGCAGCCGCCGCGCCAATAACTTCAACCCTTGACACAACAGCTGCTTTTTCCGACATATCCGGCACGCAATCCGCGGCAACGTCGCAAAGCGTTTCGGAAAGCAGCGCGTCAGGCGATCCGTCAGCAACGGCAACGTTCGCCCAATCAACGCCTGCCGGTTCTGTCACCGTCCATTTTTTAGATGTCGGGCAGGCCGACAGCATCCTGGTCCAGCAAGGCGACGATACTTTATTGATCGATGCCGGTAATAACGAAGACGGCGATCTTGTTGTCGCTTATATCCGATCTTTGGGGATTCAGGATCTCGACTATGTTATTGGGACGCATCCGCACGAAGACCATATCGGCGGGCTGGATACCGTTATCAATGCTTTTACGGTCGGTAAAATCATCATGCCGGATGCCATCACCGACACAGAAACCTTTGAGGATGTCCTTCTGGCGATCAAGAACAATGGTTTGAAAATAACAAAAGCGGTTCCTGGAACCCATTATTCATTAGGTTTGGCCGGCCTGGATCTGTTAGGGCCCGTTCTTTCCTCCGAAGATGGTTTAAATCATGCTTCTGTTGTCAGCAAAGTGTCCTTCGGCGATACGGCTTTTCTTTTTGCCGGCGATGCCGAAACCGTTGATGAAAAAGCCATGATCAGTCAGGGTTTCGATCTGGATGCCGATGTTTTGAAAGTCGGCCATCATGGGAGCGGCAGTTCAACATGCGCCGCTTTACTGCAGGCTGTATCGCCGCTCTACGCTGTTATTTCCGTCGGCCAGGATAATACTTATGGCCATCCGGCTGCCGAAACGCTGGCCCGATTAGCCGATGCCGGGACGGCCGTCTACAGAACAGACCTTGCCGGCACTATCATCGCCGTTTCGGACGGTAAGCAGATCACCTTCAATGCCGCCCCCGACAGCGGAAAACCCGGCGCTGCCGCCACTACGGCGGCGCCTACGCCCAAGCCGACCGCCAAGCCAACAACCGTCAAGCCGACAACCCAGGCCACCCAGACCGCTAAATCGGATACCGCTTATATCGGCAATAAGGAAACGAAAAAATTTCACAAACCCAGCTGCGGTTCTTTACCCGATGAAAAGAACCGGATCAGCTTATCTTCCCGTGATGAAGCGATTAATGCCGGTTATGTTCCCTGCAAAAAGTGCAATCCCTGACGAGGTGATATTCAATATGATGAAAGTGATTCTGGATCGTTTCGAAGGCGAGTATGCGATCTGCGAAGTGACCGGTGAACGCCGGATGATACAGATTTTGAAAAGCAGATGTCCGGCAGATGCTAAAGAAGGCGACGTCCTGCTGATCGATCAGGAAACGGTCACCATCGACACGGCGGAAACACAAGACAGAAAAGAACGGATAAAAGACCTGATGAAATCGCTGTGGGATTAAGCCGATTTTAACAGTATATACGGTTAGCGATATAAATGCTGTCGTCTTGACCGACAAAAAGAAAAAAAGCGGCAGTTCATCAGATAAGAATGAACTGCCGCTTCCGTCGTTTATGATCCGTTATTAAGCGTTTCGAACATTATTTAGCATTGCTGTCGAATTTTGTCTTCAACTGGCTATATAAGTCGTTGTAAGCCTTAACAACAGAATCCGGATTCAACGCTTTATAACCTTCGATGAATTGAGCCCAAAGTGATTCGAACTCACCTTCACTCTCCGCGATGATCAGAGGTACAAGCTGTTTCATCTTGTATTCTTTCAGCTTGGTTGCCGTAGTCTCGACGTCGCTGCCCGGTTCCAGAGAAACGGAGCTGTAAAGGCCGCTGTGCACCATTTCGTATTTGAAATTTTTGTTGTTTTTCCAAGGATCGGTTACTGTTTTCCAGCCATAATGAGAATATACGGCCTTCAGGCGATCGCTCATCGCCAGATTTTTCACAGACTCGTCAAAATTGACATTATAAACCTGCTGGTTTTTGTCATAGCCGGCCGAGAGTCCGAGGAAATAATAGGTTCCGACGCCGTCGTTAAAGGTTTTGTCGTCCGACACGCCGTTGACGCAGTCCAGATAACTTTGTGTTACGCTGCGCAGGCCGTCCTTCACGGTATAGTGTTTATCTTCTACGCCCCAACCGAGTAAGGCTTGTCCTTCTTCTGTAGCAACCCAATTCAGCAATTCCATGATCCGCTCAGGATGTTTGGCGTTTTTCGTAATCACGATGCTCTGATAATCATAGTTGTCGATGATCGGGATAATCCGTTTCTGACCGGTTGTCTGCTGCTCTTTCAGCATGATCGGCATGGTCACGTACTGCATGTTTTCCTTGCCCAGGGATTTCAAGTTGTTATTGACGGCATCCATATTCCAGGTGACATATACGGTTGCCAGGGCTCTGCCGGAATTAAGCTTTTCTGTAGCCACCGCGTCGGTATCCGTAAAGCATTCCGGATCCAGGATGCCTTCGCGATACAGGGTGTTCCAGAACTTGACGCCGGACTTCCAGGCCGGTACATCCTGAATGCCGTCGACAAATTTTTCTGTTTCCGTGTCCCAGGCCGCCGGGCTCGTATATTCGGGATAACGACCTTTGCTGGCAAATTGCATCATGGTGTCGCCGAGAACCCAGTCTTCCTGAGCGCCGGCTACCATGCCCAGCGTGTCGTTGCCGTCGGTCGTCGGATTGTCCTTTAAGCCTTGTTTCAAAAGATTGACAAAAGAATCCTCATCGAGAACTTCCGGCCAACCCTGTTGTTCTAGAACATCGCTGCGGATAATCATATCGAACCGCGGGGTCGTGGCATGCTCGACGTCCGGCGTATTGGCTGTCCAGTTGTAGAGTTTGCCGTCTTCCGAATTCAATTTCCAATAAGGAATGGAGTCTTTATAGAACTCAAGAAAATTCGGAGCGTATTGCTCCGCCAGAGCGCCGATATCCAGAAGCGCGCCGGCATTGATGTACTTTTTCACCATCGTGCTGCTCTGAAGCTGGAGCATGTCGGTATAATCGCCGCCGGCCAACATCTGCGCGCATTTTTCTTCCCAATCGCCCGCATAGCCGACAACATTAATTTGAATGCCGAATTTCTCATAAATTTCTTTGCCGACATCATTTTCCAGGCTCTTGGTGTCCTTGGCGCCCGGAATCAGATATTCGATGACATAATCCTCTTTCGGTTCGGTCTGGGCAGCGGTTGTCGTGGATCCAGCAGCCGTCGTGCCGTCGGTTCCACCGGTACTCCCCGTCGTGGCGGGAGACTGCGCGCAACTGGTCGCAACTGCAGCCATCATGACAGTCGCCAGAATAATTGCAAGAATCTTCTTAGTCATTATTTCATCCCTCCGTAATTTTTTATATCAACCGGCAAATTTCTGCCGACTAATACACAGCTTTGCCTGCTCTATCCTTTGATCGATCCGATCAGCAGGCCTTGGGCAAAATGCTTCTGCAAGAACGGGTATACGCACATGATCGGGATGACGGTGATCACCGTCATGGCCATCTTCAAAGACGTTGTATTAATGGTTTGAAGATGGGCTTTCTGGCGCGCCGATTCGACGCTGCTGGTGCTGGTTTGTATGAAATTCATCAGAACATAGGACAAGGTGTGCAGTTCGGTTTGCGTGTCGTTATAAATCATGGTATCGGCATAGGCGTTCCATTGGCCGACGCAGTTGAAAAGCAGAATCGCCGAGAGCACCGGCTTGCTTAAAGGCAAGATGATGCGGAACAGAACGGTAAAATCGCTGGCCCCGTCTATCATGGCGCTTTCTTCCAATGCCACCGGCAGGCTTTCCATATAGGTTTTAATTAAAATCATGTCATATACGCCAAACAAGCCCGGAATAATATAGACCCAGAAGGTGCCGGATAAACGTAAGGTGTTCATCAGGATATACATCGGAATCATTCCGCTGGAAAAGTACATGGTGATGGTCAGAAATTTGACGATGAAGCTTCTTCCCATTAAATCGCGGTGTGTCAGGGCAAAAGCAGCCAACGACGAGACGATGATGCAGCCGGCCGGGCCAATCGTCGAACGCAGGACCGATATCAATAGAGCGTGCGGTATCTTCTCCACCTGAAGCATGAGGCGGTAGGCGTCGAAATTAAAACCTTTGGGATACAGGAGCAATCCCTTCCCGATCAAGCCTGAATTGCTCAGTGAGTAAAAGACGATATAGAGAAATGGATAGAGGGAGACCAGCGTAACAACAACCATGATTGCCATAACCACGCTATCAAAGACGACGCTCCCGACCGTTGCTTTATGTTTAATTGCCATTTTTCCATGCTCCTTGTCTGTGCATTACATCAGGGATCTGCCGTTAATCCTCTTAGCCGTAAAGTTAACCAGGGTAAAGATAATAATGCTGGCAAAAGTTTTAACAACGCCAACCGCCGTGGCATAAGAGAAATTCAAATGCTTCAGGCCATAATTGTAAATATACAGATCGAGGACTTCCATTCTTTCCCAGTTTGAGCTATTTGTAAAAAGATAGTATTCTTCAAAATTCGAACCTAATATCCAGCCGGAATTCATAATCAGCAAAATAACCAGCGTCGGCGCCAAGGCTGGAAGGGTGATATAAGCGATTTTTTGGAATCGGGTCGCGCCGTCAATATTGGCGGCTTCATACTGTTCCTGATCGATGCCGGCCAGAGCCGCCAGGAAAATAACGCTGTTATAGCCAATGCTCTTCCAGACATTGACAAAAAGAATCAACCCCCAGGCATACCTGGCATCGCCCAAAAAATTGATGCCTTGATTCGTTAGACCCGTATCGACGAGAACTTGGTTGACCACGCCGGTTTTTACGGCTAAAAATGAATTGAAAATCATATAAGTGATAACCCAGGAAACAAAATATGGGAAAAAAGAACTGGTCTGAACAATTTTCTTGATCCGCTTGAATTGAACTTCATTCAATAGAATAGCGAAAAGGCAGGCGGCTACCAGCTCGACAAAAAGGCTCATCAGATTAATGACCAAGGTGTTGCGGATGGTATACCAGGCGTCGTTAACGCCGGTAAAGAAGCTGATGAACTCCTTAAATCCTACCCAGGGCGCCGTAAACATGTTTTTGCCCAGTTCATAATCCGTAAAAGCCATGATCCAGCCGGACAAAGGGGCATAGGCAAAAATCACGACCAAAATAATCGCCGGCGCCAGCATCAAATAGAGTTGATACTGTCGTTTCAGCCTGACGCCGAATGGTTTTGGCGCATGACCGGATTCTGTTTTCAGAATCGATTCCATCTTTTGCATTGATTCCATCCTTTGCATTCGTTTCATCCTTACTCATCAAAGCAGCGGGCAAACGAAATAAACCCATATCAAAACAGCGTATTTTTTGCTTTATTCAAACTATACGCTGCCGATCAATCTTGAGAAAGTGACAAAGTAAACGTCATATAGGACAAACGATACTAAAAGCCGCCATGATGTCGATTTACTTATGTCAATTTTGCACAACCTGTTTTTGATATTCACTCGGTGAAGTTCCGTAAAGCGCTTTGAATATTTTACAGAAATAGTTGAAATCCTTATAGCCGACCTGAACCGCGACATCCGCCGCCTTGCGGCCGCTCTCGGCCAGCAGCTCCGCCGCTTGCGCGGCGCGGACCGTATTGAGATAATCGCGGAATGTCGTCCCTGTTTCTTTTAAAAATAAACGGCCTAAATACACCGCGTTATAATGCAGATCCTCGCCGATCATCCGCAGGCTGATATCTTCCTGATAATGCAAGGCGACATAGGACTTTATCCTTGCCGTCAGTTCGGTATCATCAGTCTCGGCTAAACCGTTTTTCTGATCAAGCTCCCGTCGGATAGACGCCAGAGTCTGCAGCAGATCGTCGATATTGATCGGTTTCAGTAAATAATTACGCACGCCGTAACCGATGGCGGTCCGCGCGTAATCGAAATTGCGGTAGCCGCTGATAATGATGATCTCCGACGAGATATTCCGCTCCTTCATCGTTTTGATCAATTCCAGGCCGTCCATCCGCGGCATGCGAACATCGGTTATAACGACATCAAAATGCTGCGTCTCCATTTTTTCCAGTGCCTGATAGCCGTTTTCAACTAAATCAGCGACGACAAAACCAGCTTTCTCCCAGGAAATTAATGCTTTCAAGCCGTTTCTGATAAACGACTCATCTTCTGAAATCAGTACTTTGTACATTCGGCGCCACCTCCAGTTGACAGACCGGGAGCGAAAGAAACAGACTGGTTCCCTTGTCCTGTTCGCTTTGAATCACCATTTTCGCTTCGGCGCCGTACATGAGCCGAAGTCGTTTGGCGATATTGCGCAATGCGGTGTTTTTTGCGGTTTCCTCGTTTGAGCCCAGTGACGCGTTCAATTCGGCGAGTTCCGCTTCACCCATGCCGATCCCGTCGTCGAACACATCAAGATGCAAATACGACGCGTCGCAGTAAATCGAAAGCCGGATGCTGCCGTCGCCTTCTTTAAGCTCCAGCCCATGATACACAGCATTCTCGATCAACGGCTGTAAGAGGAACTTCGGTATTCTATAATTGGGCAATTCATCTGAAATGTCAATTTGCAAATGAATCTTCCCTTCAAAACGGAACTGCTGGATGATGAAGTAGCGGCGGATAAAGGCGATTTCCTTATTCAAGGTAATCGTCTTCTCCGTGCCGTCGATCATTTCGCGAAAGCTTTCCGCAAAAATCTGAATCAACTCTGCCGTTTGGGTATCGCCCTTCAAAATCAGGCTCATGCGAATGCTTTCCATGGTGTTAAAGAGATAATGAGGGTTGATCTGCCGCTGCAAAGCCAGCAGCTGCGCCTCTTTCTGAGCATTGTCCAGCTGCTCTTCTTTCAGCTTGGCTTCCACGGTTTGTTTGGTCAGGAGATCGAGCTCTTCAAGCATATGGGTAAAACGGCGTCCGAGCCAGGCCACCTCGTCGTTCCCGGGAACCGTGACGGAAACGGCATATTCGCCGTGCCGGATATCGTTCATGCGGTCGGCCAGGTACTCCAGCCTTTTGGTTATGGTATGAGAAAAGAAGATCAAGAGGGGAATCGCCAAAACGATGCACAAAATGCAAATGATCAAATTTGCCTGCTGTATATATCGCTGATTCTGGTAAACATAATCCAACGGAATCAAATTGCATAATTTCCAGCCGGAAAGGCCCATTTTACTGCTTTCCACAGTATCGATCGTAATCAGGTATTCATAACCGTTGTATGAAACGTATTTTTCATTTTCCGGCAAATCCATTTGAGCAATTTTAATCAAATCATCCGTGACGGTAACATTGGATATGACCGGCCGGTTTTGCTCGTCGGTCAATAAAACAATATTATCTTCTTCTTCGCCATTCACCAGATAATGCTCAAAATCAGCCAGATCGGCATGAATTTCCAGGACCCCGATCGGTTCCGCAGACAGCTTGTATTCGGCAATCGGCATCATGATGCTTAAATACTTCTTGGTCATCTGGGTTCTGTTTTCCCAGACACTTTCTTCTACAACGCCTTCCCAGTAAACAGAGCTCATATGACCCTTGACGGCTGCCTGTTTTATTTTAAACAACGCTTCATCGCGGATGAATAGGCCGGAAAACTTCAGGTTCTGATTCGGCGTGTAGATATGGAGCTGGATGTCCGGCTTGCGATACCGGGCTTTCGAAATGACCGTCTGGATGCGCTCGGCGTAAAAATTATAAAGGTACAAGTCTTTTCTATTGGTTTCGCTGAGGTATTCAATAACATTGCTATCCCGGGCAATATCATAACCGATCGAATAATATTCATCCAGTTCATCTAATAAATTCTGGCGCAGCTGGTTGGTCGACTGTCTGTAAATCTGGATCGACTGCTCGATGCTGCTGCGTCCGACAACAATCGTCAGATAAAGACTGAGCACCAGAATGGGTATCAGAATGAACGGCAAATAAAACAACACCAGCTTATAACGAAGCTTGAAAATTTTCTTTCCACTTCTCATGCGCAAATTAATCCAATCCATTCATGATAAGTCCCTGAGAGGACCGAACCAGACGATATATAGATCATACTCTATTTCATCATTTGCGCAAGCGGTGATTTCATGGCGTTATATTTCAATCTTCTTGAGTCTCCTGAAAAAAGAGCTTCGGCTCACACCCAGCCTGGCAGCTTGCCCGTTGCTTGTTCATGTAGCTCTTTTCTTTTTGATAGAGGCTCATTAGGAGAGAATAATATGCTTTTCTGTTACTGTCGTCAATGAAAAAATCGACAGCCTTGACATCATTACCGGCACAGATTATTCGAAGAAGCTGCGCAATTATCCCAGCTGATCTCGATTCGGCTTGTTCAATTGCCGCATAGTCCACGCAAAGCTTATCATCATCGGCAGTCCAGCGTTCAGCGTAGAACCGGTCTCCACCGTATCTGGTGTCTGTCCGGATCAGCCATTCCAGCCTGTTCAGGTAATTCATGCCGCAGTCTTCAAGCAGTTTCCAGAGATCCTCCCGGTTTTCTCCAGGCGTCCGCTCGCTAATAAATACAGGCGTCGTATTTTTACGCACATATTGAGACTTCCTAAGATCAAGATTCAATCCGGGAATTCCTTGGAACAAAGCAGTCGTCAGTAAATCAATGACACTATAATTTGGTGTAAAAGTATATGAGAAGCTGTCGTCTTCACACAACACATATTCAATTTTCGACACTCTATAGGTAAATCCTAAATCATCATCAAGGCAAATTATTGCCGTCGTTGTTGCTTGATTCATATGTTATCCTTTCCAGCAAGTCATACGACGCCTTAATTATCAATTCAAAACGTGCCGAAAGCATATGCTTGTAAAATCGCTTTTTAGTTTCTTCATCCGAATTCATAACGGTTTCCATTTCTATTTCATCGTCCATATTTGGAAACAGGCAGGATCTGCGAAGATTTGCCCGAACCGGACACGCCGGTAAACACCACCAGCTTGTTTTTGGGAATCCTCAGGGATATGTTTTTCAGGTTATGGGTTCGCGCATTGCTGATCAGAATCTCTCTGTTTTTCATTGGACCACCCTGCGTCAAAAGGACATCTTTCTTTTAAGGTCATGTGAATATTGTATCATAAACGCATTCCTGAAAAATTGCGAAGCAGGGCTGCTGATGTTATAATTTCTTCAACAAACGGATAAATTTACCAACAGGCCTTGAAGGTGTACATGATGAACTGGCCGAACGGTTTTGAACTGATGTGTTATGTCATAGTCGCCATTATGCTGGCTGATTTGATTCATAAAAAGGATTACAACAGCTTGTTTACATTCGGCGCAGCGGCATTGGTTGGATTTACGATGGAACTTCTGGCAGTCTCGGTCACAGATATCTACTATTACAATCCCGGATTCTATCTGAATATTGGAACCGAACCGAATCAGTTTCCGCTGTTCGGCGGATTTATGTGGGGCGGCCTGACCGTGTACGGCATCAAGCTGGCGCAGAAATTGAATTTTAACAAATGGATGACAGCACTAGCGGCCGGGATGATGATTGTGACATTGGACCTGCTTCTGGATGTGGTTGCCATCCGGCTGGACGGCGGCTTTTGGGCCTGGGCAGGCAATCCGATTGAAACCACAATCAACCGGCATACTTTCTTCAGCGTTATCTGGGTGAATTATCTCGGATATCTCATAGAGACGCCGGCTGTCGTGCTGCTGACGCTGATAAAAAATGAAAAGGTCAGGGAAACGGATTTCGGGAAGCAGGCATTGTCAATGGTGCTTATTGCGTTGGGTGCGATCTGCATAACCAGCACGGAGAGCCTGATTGCTCTCGGACTTAACCGCTTGACCGATGACTGGTTTACCTGCGGCGCGTTTATTCTGCTTTGGCTGCTTTTGGCAGCACAGATTATCCGGCAAAGCATCGGGCAGAAGCTGCGCCTTGCTCCTGCCCGTGAGTGGAATATTCCGATGGCGATATTCTGGAACGCCATGTATATCTTCTGTATCGCGGCAATAGCAGCGTTGAACCTGCACCAGGGAGTGCCCTTGCTAATGATTGCCGGTTTTCTCTTCTATCTGTACACCCTTTATTTATCCCTAAGCAAATCAAATCTGCCCGCCTGATACCACTATTTGATATCTCTATTTCAAAAAGGCTTCAAAGTGGGGGATCAGGGGCTCGAGGGAGAGCTCGCGGGTTTCGGTTCCCATTGTGATCCGGGCTGTATTTCTATGGCTGGTCATGTTGACGATCACAGCCAGAACACCCTTCTCTCCGGTCCATGCGGAGGTCAGGACACCTTCCGTATCCGATTCTGAAGGACAACCCTCCTGCCAGTAGCCGGTGAAGACGGCGTCATCCGCGCCGAAATCGTCCATAACCTTCCAGATGGCGCTGGCTTCCTCCAGACGGCGTTCGGGATTATCTCCGTATACCTTGGTGGCCGCGTTGTGGAGCAGCATGATACCGCACCCCTTTGCGTAGGTGTCGGTTCTGGAGAGGAACTGGAAAGATAAGCCAAAATTCCGGCCGGAGAATTCGCTGCGCATGGCGGCGGTGTTCATGAAGCTTTCGGCGTTCTCGGCAAAAACTTGCTGGATGTGTTCGCCGTCAAAGTAGGAGTCGGCAAAGGCCAGGAGCATGGGGGCACAACAGGAACTCTGATGAGCCTCGATGATGCCGCCCCGGTCATGTACGGTCTTGTAGAGCTTTTTTACATGCTCGCGCAACTTGCGAAGGGGGTAGGACTCATGAAGAACACCATTCTCGTCCCGGAAGCCGCAACCGTGATCCTCGTTGGCACATTCCCATGGAATGTAAGTGCTGTCTGTATAGATACCGTCCACGCCGTAGTCATCCATGGCATGGGCAACCCTCTGCAGCATGAGCTCAGAATAATCGCCGCTGTAGCAGACCATATAGTCACGTTGGTGGGGCAGGCGCTGCCAGCCGCCGCGCAATCTGCCGTCGGCTGCTTTCAACAGGTAATTATCCTTTTTTTCAAACCAGGATGGCAGCATCGTGGAGCATTCGTAGCCGAAATAGACCATGACCTTGATGCCGTGACGATGGAGGGTATCCACCATTTTGCGGAAATAATCCTCGTCCCAGGCCAGACCATAGTTCTGGATCATGCTCCAGTCCTCATGTACACTGTGCCATTTGGCGCCAAGGGACTCCAGGGTGGCAGCATACCGCTCCATCTCTTCGTCCGTGAAATGATCGATATCATACCAGTTGCGGTGCATGACGCGTTCAAAATCTTTGAGCCGCTTATAGGGCTTTACGGGTGTAGCCTGGATGCCGAAGGAAAATTCCACGGGTTCCAGAGGCTCGGACCAGCTGTCCCGACGGCCTTGCCAGGTTCTGGGCATGCTGTCCAGCAGATCCACGCTCAGGATCACGGCATTGCCCTCCCGGCGCAGGGAGTAGAATTTATTGGGATCCGCAGGTTGGGTGTTCTTATAGCTCTCCATGAAGAAGGCAAGTCCACATTCCTCCCTGCCCAGCCAGAGGGTGGGCTTTAAGGGGATGGCGAAGCCCTCCGCGGGAACTGCGCCACTGTTGTCGATCTGGGCGGTCTGGTCGATACCGGAAGAAAGGATAGGCCAGTAATGATAAAGCTCAGCGGCCTCTGCGGTCAGAGGGATCTCCAGCTTCAGGGAGTCCAGGCGCGGCAGGGTCAGATCCTCTTTGCGGCGATAGGTGATCCAGCGGCCGAATGGGATCAGCATCATGTCGATCCAGATCAGGCCGTCCTGCTCGATCCTGACTCTGGCCCCCAGGGCG
>CAYRWC010000031.1:0-14343 GCA_964427795.1 uncultured Oscillospiraceae bacterium
CGATTGGCCGTCATCGGCGGCGGCGCCGCCGGCTTGATGGCTGCGGTCACCGCCGCGCGGATTTTGCGTGAAGCCGCGGCGGACAACGTGGATCCGGGCGTTGTGCTTATTGAAGGTCAGGAGCGGGTCGGCCGCAAATTGCTGGCGACCGGCAACGGCCGCTGCAACCTCAGCAACAGCAAACTATCGATCGATCATTATCACGGCCGCGATGTCCGTTTCGCCTTGGGCGCGCTGCGGCGTCTGCCGGTGGAGTCGACTTTGGCCTGGTTTCGCCAAATGGGTCTCTTATGCCGGACAGACCCTGACGGCCGGATTTTTCCGTATAGCTATCAGGCGTCGGCCGTGTTGGATCTCCTGCGTCTATCGGCTGAAAAAGCCGGAGTCCGGATCATAACCGACTGTAAAATCGTGCAAATTATGACATCCGGGCGATATGTCAAAACCTGCGATGGCCCGGGCTTTTGCCTGTTGGCTCAGGACGGCCGGCGGTTCGGGGCCGAGAGGCTGATTATCGCTACCGGCGGTTTGGCTGCTCCGGCTTTCGGCTGCGACGGCAGCGGCTATCGCTTTTTCACGGCTTTAGGTCACCATCTGGTGGAGCCGTTCCCGGCATTGGTGCAAATCTGCACGGAAACAGAGCCGGTTCGCGGATTGGCCGGCATAAAATGTGACGGCTTGGCATCGGCAACACGCCAGGGCAAGGTAATCCGCTCAGAAGCCGGCGAAGTGCTTTTTACGGAATACGGCCTGTCCGGACCGCCGCTGCTGCAGTTGTCCCGGCCGGTCGCCGAATGGGCTGCCGGGCAGGCCGGCGATCCGGTGATGATTGCTCTGAATTTTCTTCCCGATCTGACCGGCTCCGAATTGCATGCCTGGTTGATCGAACGGCAGCAAATCGATCCGGCCTTGCCGCTGACCGATTTTTTGACCGGGTTGGTTAATAAAAAACTAGGCCAGTCTATCGTTAAAACAGCGGTCGCCCGTTCTCTGAACGGAACGGCCGGCAGTCTGTCGGCACAGGAAATTCAAAAAATCGTGCAGCTTCTGCAGAACTGGTCTTTACGGGCTGTCGGCACACGGGACTGGAGCCAGGCTCAGGTAACCGCCGGCGGTTTGGCTACGGCCGATTTTCGGCCGGACACGCTGGAATCACGCCTGGTTCCCGGGCTCTTCGCGGCCGGCGAGATCCTCGACATCGACGGCGACTGCGGCGGCTTCAATTTGCAATGGGCCTGGTCATCCGGCTATTTGGCCGGTAAAAAAGCGGCTGAACAATGGCTGGCTGCCAACATGGCGGCAGGCAGGCCCGACCGGTCCGATAATCGGGGCGGACAGCGATGAAAAACACCAGGATCATCCATGATCTGATCCTGCCTCCGGCGCACGATGAATCGGATCTGACCGCCGCATTGGCGCGAAAGGCCCGGATTCCGGCGTCCGATCTTAGCGCGGGCGATTACCGGATTTTAAAAAAATCACTCGATGCCCGCGATAAGAATAAGATACACTGGCTCTATTCGATCGTTTTATATCCGGAAGCTCTGTCTTTGCAAGGCGTCCGGCAGCTGATGCCGGATTTGCCGGCAGCCGGCTTAGGCTGCGGCTCTTCCGGCCTGCGTCCCGTCGGTGTCGGCGCCGGTCCGCCCGGCTTGTTTGCCGCGCTTTATCTGGCGCTGGCCGGCGCGAAGCCGCTGATTCTGGAACGTGGCCGCCGTATTGAAGATCGGCAGGGGGATGTAGCCCGTTTTTGGCGTGAAGGGCAGCTGGATCTGCAGTCCAATGTCCAGTTCGGCGAGGGCGGCGCCGGTACGTTTTCCGACGGCAAGCTGACGACCGGCATCAAGGATCCCCGCTGCCGGGCTGTTCTGGAAGAACTGGTCCTGGCGGGGGCGCCGGATGAAATTCTCTATCTGGCTAAACCGCATATCGGCACCGACCGTCTGCGTTCGGTCATGATCCGTCTGCGCGAACGCATCATTAGTCTGGGCGGGGAATTTCGTTATTCCTGCCGCTTGACCGGTCTGATTGCCGGTCCGTCCGGCCTTAAGGGACTGACGGCAGAATGGACGCCGGCCGGACGATTGCCGGTTACCGACGAATGGGCGGCCGACCGTTTGATATTGGCCATCGGCCACAGCGCCCGCGACACGATATCCATGCTTGAAGAACAAGCGGTTTCTTTGGTCAGAAAACCTTTTTCCATCGGTGTCCGGATCGAACATGTCCAGCCGGAGATCAATGCCGGTCAATATGGCCTGGCGGCGGCAGCGGCAGGTTTGCCGCCGGCGGAGTATAAGCTGGCTTGCCATTTGCCTTCCGGACGGTCGGTTTATACCTTCTGCATGTGTCCGGGCGGCCAAGTTGTCGCTGCCGCTTCTGAAGCCGGCGGCGTTGTCACCAACGGCATGAGCTGCCATGCCCGCGATCTGGCTAATGCCAACAGCGCGCTTCTGGTGGGCGTCGGGCCGGACGATTATCCCGGGAACGGTCCCCTGGCCGGATTGTATTGGCAGCGAGCTCTGGAACAGGCCGCTTTCCGGGCGGGAGGCGGGGGATATCATGCCCCGGCCCAGCGGGTGGGCGACTTTCTGTCCGGCTTCGGTGCGGCCGCGTGTCCCTGCGGTTCGGCCGGCGCGGCGGACTGGCCGGCCGTTGAGCCTTCCTATCGTCCGGGCGTCCGTTGGTGCGATTTGACGGAATGCCTGCCGCCTCTGGTCAGCCGGTCCCTGCGGGAAGCCTTGCCGCTTCTCGGTCGGCGCCTAAAGGGCTTTGCGGCGCCGGAAGCGGTGCTGACCGGCATCGAAACCCGCAGTTCGTCACCGGTGCGCATTATACGGGACGAGCATTGCCAGACCAGCATTTCCGGCATTTTTCCAGCCGGAGAAGGCGCCGGTTATGCCGGCGGCATCATGTCGGCGGCTGTCGACGGTTTACGTTGCGCAGAAGCGGCTTTGTTATCATAAATCGCAATCTATCTGTAAAGAAGGCGAGACTTTTGCCGATATCCCAGATGGTATAATAATGACCATATAATGGCAAAGGAGCGCATAACCATGAAGAAACGAATTCGAATCTTTCTGGTCTGCCTGATGGCCTGTGCCATGCTGTTCCAGAATCTGCCACAAGAAATATCGGCGACAACCAATCCCACATCGGTGGGATTGACCGAGTTTGCATTCAAAGCCTTGAATGAGAACTGGGGTTATGTTTACGGCACGTACGGACAGATCATAACACAGGCTCTCATTGACGGTAAAAGGAATCAATATCCCGCGGTTTACGCGGAGATTATGAGCGACGGCCAAACGGCCTATGTGAACGCCGCCGACTGGATCGGCCATCGGGGAGCGGATTGCGTCGGCTTGATCAAAGCCTATTTATGGTGGCAGAGCGACAGTCTGAATCCCAAATACACCGCCGACCAGGATCGCTCGGCCAACGGCATGTACAACGCGGCGACCGTTAAAGGGCCGATCGCAACCTTGCCGAACATCCACGGCGCCTTAGTCTGCCGCGACGGTCATATCGGCATTTATATCGGCAACGGCGAGGTTATCGAATCCCGCGGCGTCGAATACGGCGTGGTGAAAACCAAGCTGAGCGACCGTCATTGGACCAGCTGGTGCCTCTGCCCTTACATCACCTATCCTTCAAACGGATGGGTAACTATCCAGGATCAGCAATATTATTATCGGGACGGCCAATATGTCACGGGTATGCAATCCATCGACGGCAAAATCTGGCTGTTTGGTCCGGACGGCGCCCGCTTGACCGGGTTTCAGACAGTCGGCGGCCAGCTCCGCTATTTCTCCGGCAGCGGCCTTGTTTTAACCGGCTGGCAAACGATCGACGGTTCACGGTATTATCTCAATGCCGACAGTATGCCGCAAACCGGCTGGCAGACAATCGACGGCAAAAAATATCTCTTTAGCGTCACGGGTATTTTACAGACCGGCTGGCAGGAAACCGGCGGCAACTTCTATTATCTTGATACAAATGGAAATCCGACAAGCGGCGCGGCGAATGTCGACGGCAGAGATCTGGTTTTCTCGGACGACGGAGCTTTGCTGACCGGCTGGCAGCAGACAGCCGGCGGCTGGATCTGGCGCGATCTCTCCGGGCAGCCGCTGAGCGGCGCGCAGCTGATCGGCGGCGAGGCTTACCTGCTCGATGCCGGCGGCAGCCGTCTGACCGGCTGGCAGGAAACCGGCGGCAAATCCGTTTATTATGATCAGGATACCGGCGCGCGCGCCGGCGCCGGTTTACGGACGATCGACGCATCCGTCCGGCTGATATCATCCGACGGTTCTCCGGCGGCGTCCGGACAATGGGTTTATGGCGAATCCGGTTTATATCTGGGCGGCAGCGCCGGTTTGCCGGTTAAGGGCAGCCAGGTGCTGACCGCTTCCGCGGACGCCGGCTTGTCTGTACAAAACCTGACTCTGAATTTCGATACTGAGACAGCTCTGCTGCAGATGGCCAATCAAAATGCTTTTGCGGTGACAGGCGGCCCGCTTGTCCTGCAAACGCCTCCGGCCGCGCCGGCATCGACGGCGGCGACCTTAACGATATCCGGCGACGTGCCGGCTTCGCCGGTCTGGTTGTCGCTGGATCCGGCCGTGGCGGCTGTCGATCAGACCGGGCGGGTTACGGCGGCGGGCGTCGGCAGAACATTGATTGCCGTTGATGACGGCGCCGGCTCTTATGCGCTGGTTCCGGTTACGGTTCTGCCTGATGTGTCCGGCTTGACTTTGACCGCCGACGCTATAACGCTCGAACCGGGGATGTCCGCCGAACCACCGGTTTCCGGCTTGCCGGCCGATCTGGCCAATGTCTGCCAATGGACGAGCTCCGACCCGTCTGTCGTGGAGGTAGCTGCCGACGGCCGCCAGACTGCTTTGCAATGCGGCACGGCCGATATCAGTCTGTCCTTGGGCGGCGGAACGCTGCTGTCCTGGACTGTAACGGCGAAAAAACCGCTGCTCGGTCTATCGGCCGCCCAGACTGCGCTTTTACTGCCGGTCGGCGGTGAAAAAGCCGGCTTGTTTTCCTTGACGCCGGCCGAAGGAACTCAGCAAAGCCTGACCTTGACCAGTTCGAATGAATCGGTTGCCGTTTGGGAAAGCGGCGGCGTTATCAAAGCAAAATCAGCCGGTACGGCGACATTGACCGCTCAGTCGGGCGGCTATACGATCAGCTGTCAACTGACCGTCAGCGGCTTGTTCCCGGTCCTGAAAAACGGATCGTCGGGCGAAGCGGTGCGGACGTTGCAGCAGAACCTGACGGATCTGGGTTATCTGTGCGGTCCGACGGACGGCTCGTTCGGCCCTCTGACGGAATTTGCCGTCACCGCGCTGCAGCAGCGCATGCAACAGCCGCTGACCGGGACCGCCGGCCATGCGCTGCAAGTCCTGCTGCTGGACGGCCTGGCGTCTCCGGCGTCCGGACTGCGGCAAACCGGCCTGTTGTCCTTGGGTGACAGCGGCGAACAGGTTTTTGTTCTGCAAAAACGCCTCTATGAATTGAATTTCCTGAAATCATCTGTCGACGGCCAATATGGACCGGCGACCGTTCAAGCCGTGACAACGCTGCAGGCGCTGAACAATCTACCCCAAACCGGCGTGGCGGCTTCGGCTGAATTGAGCTTGATCTTTACACCGCAGGTTGTCGCCGGCCAGGCGACTTTGTCGCTGGGCGACAGCGGTTATGAAGTGCTTCTTTTGCAACAGCGTTTAAAGGACTTAAATGATTACGCCGGACCTTTGGACAGCAGTTTCAGTCAGGCTGTGGAACAAGCGGTCCGTGATTTTCAGACCCGTGCCGGTTTGGAAGTCGATGGGCATGCCGGTATCAAAACCCAAACCCGTTTGTTCGCCGCCGACGCGCCGGCAGCCCCGACAGCTCCGGCTCCCACACCGGCAGCCCCGGCGGCTCCGGCTCCCGCGCCGGCTGTGTCGGCGCCGTCATCGGCTGCTCAGACTTCGGCGCCCGCGTTTACCAAGGCGGTGCGGCGTGGCAGCACAGGTTCGGTTGTTCGCCTGGTCCAGCAGCGTCTGATTGAACTGGGTTTCCTGTCGGGTTCGGCCGACGGCAAATTCGGTCCGGCAACCCAAAGAGCCGCTTTGGCGTTTCAGCGCAGCGCCGGTCTCAAGGTGGACGGAATCGTCGGCCGGATGACATATAACGCCTTGTTCAAGGGCGCGGCCGTCACTGCGCCTGCCGCCTCCTCCGGCCAGCCTGCCGCAGCACCTTCGTCCGGTTCCGTACCGACGCAAACGGTGCGCCGGGGCAGTAAGGGAACCGCGGTCCGTCTGGTCCAGCAGCGGCTGATCGATCTGGGCTTTTTGCGCGGCTCGGCCGACGGAAAATTCGGCCCGGCAACCCAGACGGCTCTCAAGGCTTTCCAGAGAAGCCGGGGGCTAAAGGCCGACGGCGTTGCCGGCCCGCTGACCCGCGCCAAATTATTTGCTTAAAGATTCGTCGAATTCGACGTATAAATTGTATCTTTGATCCAGATCCGCCAAAACTTGCGCGTAGCGCTGATAGTCTTCCGGATCGGTCCGTTCGCTGAAAGCGGATTCCAGACTGGATTTTTCTTGTTCCAGTGTGGCGATTTCCTGCTCCAGGCGGCGGACTTTTTCTTTATGCAGGGCTGCTTCGCGTCGTTCTCCGGCCCGGTTGAGCCGCGTTGCGGCAGCCGGTCCTACGGCGGCCTGATCGGCCTTTTTATCTATGGTGTCCGGTTTGGCCATCCCGGCGGAACGGCCGGCCTGACGGTATTTTTCGAATGAATCGAAGGGCAGAACCTGCCCGTTGATAAAGCCGAGAATGGTTGAAGAGCAGCGTTCGATAAAATACCGGTCGTGGCTGACCGAGAGGATGGCGCCGGGGAAATCGACCAGCGCTTGCTCCAGAATTTCACGGGAATGGATGTCCAGGTGGTTGGTAGGTTCGTCGAGGAACAACATATCCGGTTTTTCGAGCAGCAGGCAGCCCAAATATAAACGGGAACGTTCACCGCCGCTCAAGACAGACAGCGTTTTAAAGACATCGACTTCGCGAAATCCGTACCGGGCCAGCAAATTGCGGGCTAGGCCTTCGTCAAGCTCGGCCCGGCTCATCATTTCGTCCAGCACTGTGCGGTTTTCATCATCAAAATTGACATGCTGCCCCATATGGCCGAAAACAGCTTTATCGGATAGCCGGATCTGACCTTCAAATTGGCTGATCCGACCGAGCAGGACAGCCAGCAGGGTGGTCTTGCCGCAGCCGTTCGGGCCGCATAAACAGGCTTTCATGCCGTTGCGCAGCGTCAGAGAGACCTGGCTGAACAACGTCTTTTCATCGTAGCCGGCAGCTAAATCGCGGGTCTCCAGCAGAACACGTTCCGGATCGCCTTCCTGCGAACCGGGCAGAAAGCTGAAATTCAGTTTTTGATTGATCCGGCGGGCTCTGGCCGAAATATCGCTTAATTGTCCGGAAAGCTTGGCCACGACTTTCTCCCGGGCATGATATCCGGACATGTTCCGGTGCGACAGCATGGTTTGCGTCACCTCGCGCTGGTGGTCCAGCTCGCGGGCCAGCTTTTTCATTTCCCGGCCGAGCGTCAGCTGTTCGGCGGCTTCCAGTTCCATAAACCGGGTATAATTGCCCGGGCGGATCCGGATATGGCCTTCGGCCAGCTCCGCGACAGCCGTAGCGGTTCGGTCGATAAAAGTCCGGTCGTGAGAGATCAGCAGCACCGTTCCTTTGAATTTGCGCAAATAATCTTCCAGCCACTCCATAGCAGCCAGATCCATATGATTGGTCGGTTCGTCCAGCAACAGCAAATCAGGCGATTTCAAAAGCAGCCGGGCCAGCGCGACCCGCATGCGTTCGCCGCCGGATAGCGTTGACAGCGGCCTTTCGAGAACGTCGCCGCTCAAACCGAGGCCGGCCAGCATCTCCAGCATCCGATGGCGAAAATCATAGCCGCCCAGAGCCTCAAAACGGGCTGTCCATTCATCATAGCGCCGGAGCAGCGCCTTATGAGCCGGAGCGTCTGCGGCGCCGGCCGATGCCGGCCAGCCGGCCATCTGCGCTTCCATCTCGCGCAAGCCGTCTTCCAGTCTGCTTAACTCGCGGTTGCCGAGCGGGTCCGAATCTTCGGCGGCGTCATCCTCAAAATGCTGGGTCAGATAACCCGGTATGATCTGGGCGGGAAAATGGATGCTGCCACTATCCGGTTTCTCCAATCCGGTGATCAGGCGCAATAAAGTGGTCTTGCCGGCGCCGTTGCAGCCGATTAAAGCCAGGCGTTCTCCGCGGTCCAGCTGAAAGGAAACCTGATCAAGGATAACGCGGCTGAAATAACTTTTACTGACATCCTGAATGGTCAACAGACTCATAAGCAACCTCCCGATTCGCCACTTAAGACGAAAATGCGCCGTCAGTATAGCATAAAAAGTGATTTTCCGCCAAATTTCAGCATAAAGCGTGAAGAAAAAGCCCAGACTTCGCTCTTGTTGAAAACTTGCCGACCGGGTATGCTTAGAGCATATACTTGCCGGATGATTCCGGCAGCCGCTTGCCGCCGGATGATGTCCGCAGCCGCAGTGTCCGGCTGAGAGGACCTAAGCCGGTCTCCCGATCGAGGTGATCAAGATATGAATAAACGCACGGTGGAAATCCTGGATACAACGCTGCGCGACGGCGCGCAGGCTGAAGGCGTTTCCTTCTCCGTCAACGACAAATTCCAGATTCTCGAGACGCTGGTATCGCTCGGCATTACCTATGTCGAAGCCGGCAATCCCGGCTCCAACCCTAAAGACCGGGAGTTTTTTACCCGCTTTCAGGAAAATAGTCCGGATATGAAGCAAAGCCGGCTGGCCGCTTTCGGCAGCACCAAGCGCAAGGGCATCCCGGCCGCCGAAGATGACGGCCTTCGTGATCTGCTGTCCGCCCGGACGCCGGTCGTCGTCGTTTTCGGTAAAGTCTGGGACATGGAAGTCCGCGATATTTTACGCTGTTCCCAGAAAGAAAACCAGCAGATGATCTGTGAAACTGTTGCCTTTCTGCGCGGACAGGGCAGGGAAGTCATCTTTGACGCCGAGCATTATTTCGAAGCCTGCCGGGACAACAGCGCCTATGCGCTCAGCTGTTTGCAGGCCGCCTGCGAAGGCGGCGCCGCCGTCGTCTGCTTGTGTGATACCAACGGCGCTTCAATGCCGGAAACGGTCGGCGCCATGACCAAGGAAGCTGTCGCCGCGCTGCTCGGCGTGCGGATCGGCATCCACTGCCATAATGACAGCGGTCTGGCGGTTGCCAATTCGTTGGCTGCCGTCATGGCCGGCGCGAGCCATGTCCAGGGGACTTTTATCGGCATAGGCGAACGCTGCGGCAATGCCAACTTGTCGACCATCATCCCGAATCTCCAATTGAAATACGGGATAACCTGCCTTCCGGAAAAAAGTCTGGAGCACCTGACGCCTGTAGCGCGCAAAATGGCGGAAATCGCCAACATCAACTTGCCGAATAACGATCCGTATGTCGGCACAGCCGCATTTTCACACAAAGGCGGCATGCATGTCGACGGGGTTAAAAAGAACCCGGCGGCCTTTGAGCATGTCAATCCTGAGCTTGTCGGCAACAGCCGCAGATTCCTCCTTTCGGAGATATCGGGACGGTCGGCGGTTCTGGACATGATCCGCCGCGTTCGTCCGGATATGGACCGGGATGCTCCGGAGGTGGCGCATGTCCTGCATAAGCTCAAGGAAATGGAACATCAAGGTTATCACTTTGAAGGCGCCGAAGCATCGCAGGAGCTGCTGGTCTGCAAAGAACTTGGCTTATACAAACCGTTTTTCAGCCTGGAAAAGCTGCGGATTGCCAGCGAACAGCCCCGCTCGGGCGCTTACAGCGCCTACACCTATATCAAGATCATGGTGGACGGCATCGGCGAAGCGACGGCTGCCGAAGGGGAAGGCCCGGTCAACGCCATGGACCGGGCGCTGAAAAAGGCCATGGAAGTATTTTATCCCGAACTGACCCAGGTCCGCCTGACCGATTTTAAAGTACGCGTCATCAACGCCGAGGCCACCGCGTCTCAAGTCCGGACGTTAATCGAATCTACCGACGGCCGCCGGATCTGGCACACCATCGGCGTTTCGAACGACATCTTGGAAGCATCCTGGCAGGCGCTGGTCGACTCGTTGGAATATAAATTGATGCGCAGGCAACTGGGATGGGAGGAATAACCATGGGCATGACCATGACTGCAAAAATTCTGGCCGCACATGCCGGGCTGGAACAAGTCGCGGCCGGCGATCTGATCGAAGCCCGACTGGACCTGGTCCTCGGCAACGACGTGACGACGCCGCCGGCTATCCGCATCCTGGCCGATGCCGGTGTGGATACCGTATTCGACCGGACCCGCATCGCGCTGGTTCCCGATCATTTCACCCCGAATAAGGACATCAAATCGGCCGAGCATTGCGCTTCGGTCCGACGCTTTGCCCGCCGGCACGACTTAAAGCACTATTATGAGCTGGGCGAATCAGGCATGGGCATCGAGCATGTCATATTGCCGGAAAACGGTCTGGTCGCTCCGGGTGACGCCGTCATCGGCGCCGATTCGCACACCTGTACCTATGGCGCGCTGGGCGCTTTTGCCACCGGCGTCGGCAGCACCGATCTGGCCTATGCCATGGCGACCGGCAAAACCTGGTTCCGCGTACCGTCGGCGATTCAGATCGTACTGGATGGCCGGCTGCGGCCGGATGTCACCGGGAAAGACCTGATCCTTCATCTGATCGGCCTGATCGGCGTGGACGGCGCTCTCTACCAATCCCTGGAATTCGCCGGAACCGGAGTGGCCGGCCTGAGCATGGCCGAACGTCTGACCATCTGCAATATGGCCATCGAAGCCGGCGGCAAGAACGGCATTTTCCCGGTTGACGAAACAACAGAAGCTTATCTGCGCCAATTTGCGCCGGAGCGTTGGCGGGAAGGATCTTACCGAATTTTCCGAGCCGACGCGGATGCCGCTTATGAACGCGTCATAACGATCAATCTGGATGAACTGGATCAAACGGCGGCTTTCCCACATTTGCCGGAAAACACGAAAACAGCGGCCGAGTTTGGCGATATCGCCATCGATCAGGTTGTTATCGGATCCTGCACCAACGGCCGGCTGGAGGATATGCGTCTGGCTGCCCGGTGGCTTGACGGCCGGCATGTGGCAAAAGGCGTGCGCCTGATTGTCATTCCCGGATCGCAGCGTGTCTGGCGCGAATGCCTGGCCGAAGGATTATTGGCCATTTTCGCCGATGCCGGCGCCGTCGTCAGCGCTCCGACCTGCGGGCCTTGCCTGGGGGGCCACATGGGGATTCTGGCCGCCGGCGAACGATGTGTGGCGACGACCAACCGTAATTTCGTCGGACGCATGGGTCATCCGAAATCCGAGGTATATCTGGCCGGCGTTCCGGTTGCCTGCGCCTCGGCTGTCCTGGGCCGTTTGGCGGGCACGGCCGAACTGTGAAATAGGGAAAAAGAGGAGGGCTGTCCGATGCGTTTACATGGCCGCGCCTTTAAATATGGCGACAATGTCGATACCGATGTCATTATACCGGCCCGTTATCTTAATACGGCCGATCCGGCAGAACTGGCCCGCCATTGCCTGGAGGACCTGGATCCCGCATTTATCGGAAACGTCCGTCCGGGCGACATTCTGGTCGCCGGAAGCAATTTTGGCTGCGGTTCCTCGCGCGAGCACGCGCCGGTAGCGATCAAAGCCAGCGGCATCAGCTGTGTCGTCGCCGGCAGTTTTGCCCGGATATTTTATCGCAATGCGATCAATATGGGCTTGCCGATTTTGGAAAGCGCCGAAGCCGGCGCAGCGATCGACGCCGGAGATGAGCTGGACATCGATCTGGATACCGGACGGATTACCGATTTGACGAAAAACCTGATTTTTCAAGCCCGGCCTTTTCCGGCTTTTATCAGGCGAATTATCGCTGCCGACGGCTTGATGGGTACTTTACGAAATAAAGAAAAACAATAATGAGTCCGGATGATTGTTGATGATGCAGACAGACCGGCAAGGAGCTGATCATATGGCTGAATTTAAAATAGCTGTCATCCCGGGCGACGGTATCGGTCCGGAAGTCGTCAACGGAGCCCGCCTGGTCCTGGATGAGGTGGCCCGCCGTTTTGGGCATGTTTTTCATTTTGATGAATGGCTGGCTGGCGGCATTGCCATAGACACAACCGGCGATCCGCTGCCGCCGGCGACCGTCGCCGGCTGCCGCAACAGCGACGCCGCGCTGCTGGGCGCGGTCGGCGGCCCGCAGTGGGACACGCTGCCGGGAGACCGCCGGCCGGAAAGGGCTTTGCTGGGCTTGCGGTCTGAACTGGGCTTGTACGCCAACCTGCGTCCGGCCGTTCTGTATCCGGCTTTAGCCTCCGCCTGCCCCTTGCGTCCGGATATTGCCGCCCGCGGCATCGATTTCCTTTTTGTCCGCGAGCTGACCGGCGGCATCTATTTTAACGAGCATGGCCGCCGGGAAGGCCGATTCGGCCTTGAAGCCTTCGACACGGAGGTTTACAGCGTCATGGAAATCGAGCGGATCGTCCGGCTGGCATTCGATCTGGCTCAGAACCGGAAACGGCATCTGACCAGTATCGACAAGGCCAATGTCCTGGAAAGCTCCCGCCTTTGGCGGGAAACGGTCGAACGGATCGCCGCCGGCTATCCTGACGTCAGGCTCGATCATCTCTATGTCGACAATGCGTCGATGCAATTGATCCGCCGGCCCGATGAGTTTGACGTGCTGGTGTCCGGCAATCTTTTCGGCGATATTTTATCGGATGAAGCGGCGATGATAACCGGATCGATCGGCCTCTTGCCCTCGGCTTCTCTGGGCATGCCGGGCCGACCCGGATTGTATGAGCCGATTCACGGATCGGCTCCGGACATCGCCGGCCGCGATCTGGCCAATCCGCTGGCGGCTATTCTGTCCGCGGCTTTGCTGCTGCGCCTTTCGCTGGGTCTGCCCCGCGAAGCTGAAGCGATTGAACAGGCGGTGGCCGCCGTGCTGTCCGCCGGCTACCGGACCGGCGATATTCGGAATCCGGAAACAACCGACGACCGGCTGGTCGGCACCCAGGCAATGAGCAGGCTGGTTGCCGCCGCTTTGTTCCGAACAACAGAGGAGGTCCATGAAAAATGATTAGCGACCAAATCAAAAAAACGCCCGGCCGGGCTGCCCATCGTTCCTTGCTTTATGCGCTTGGATTAACGGAGGAAGAACTGGAACGCCCGTTTATCGGCGTAATTAATTCATTTAACGAAATAGTGCCGGGACACCAGCACTTAAGAACGCTGTGCGACGCGGTCAAGGAAGGTGTCCGCAGCGCCGGAGGCGTTCCGTTCGAGTTCCCGTCCATTGCCGTTTGCGACGGACTGGCGATGAACCATATCGGCATGAAATATTCGCTGGTCAGCCGCGATTTGATCGCCGACAGCTGTGAAACCATGCTGGCAGCTCATGCTTTCGACGCGGTTGTTTTTATACCCAGCTGCGATAAAGTCGTGCCCGGCATGCTGATGGCGGCCGCCCGTCTGGATCTGCCCGGCGTGATGGTCAGCGGCGGACCGATGCTGCCCGGCCGATACCGGGGTGAACGGATCGGTCTGAGCAATCTGTTTGAGGCTGTCGGCGCCTATGCCGCCAACCGCATGAGCGAAGAAGAACTGCATGAAATGGAACGGTCGGCCTGTCCGACATGCGGCAGCTGTTCCGGCATGTATACGGCCAACACCATGAATTGTCTGACCGAAGCGCTTGGTCTAGCTTTGCCGGGCAACGGTACGATTCCCGCGGTCTTTGCCGACCGGCGCCGCCTGGCGCGCCGCGCCGGCGAAACCGTCATGAAACTGCTGGCAGAAAAAAGAACAGCTCGGACTATTATAAATCCGACAGCCATCCGCAATGCCCTGCGGGTCGATATGGCTCTGGGTGGTTCGACCAATACGGTTCTTCATCTGCTGGCGTTGGCCCGCGAAATCGGCGATCCGCTCGATCTGGCGGAAATCGGCCGCATCAGCGCCGCGACTCCGCAGCTGTGCAAGCTGAATCCGGCAGGCGCCGATTTTATCACAGATCTCGATTGTCAAGGCGGCATCAGCGCGGTTATGGCTGAACTGGCCAAATACGGACTGCTTGATCTGAATACCGCGTCGGTCGACGGAACGATCGGCAGCCGCATCGCCGGCAGCCGCGGCGCCGACGGCCGGGTAATCCGTTCCTGCCCGCAACCGTATGCCCCGGACGGCGGTCTGGCTGTTTTGTTTGGCAATTT